>CAMBFA010000009.1 GCA_945865325.1 Candidatus Kuenenia stuttgartensis | reverse complement strand
GGCGGGATGGGTGGCATGGGTGGCGGGATGGGCGGCATGGGGGGCGGCATGGGGGGTGGCGCTTTCTCGGTGCCCCCGGAAAAAACCAAGATTTTGAAGATCACCACCGTTTGCCTCGAGCATGGGAAGACGGAGCCGTCGAGTCGGATGGCCTACAAGCTCGTGGCCCTCGACACCTTCTCCACCGACCCCAAGCTCCAGGTGATCCTCGCGTCGCTGGGGCGTGGAGAGCTTTCGCAGAAGGTCGCCCAGGCGGCCACGTGGCACGTGGCCAACGGGCTGTCGTGGGACCAGCTGGCAGGGAAAAAGATTGATCGGCTCGGGCGCCCTGACGACGCGTGGTTTTCACCAAACGAATTGCTGATGGCTCACCGCACGGTCGCCATGGCCAGCGAGCGGGCGGCCGCGGCTACGGTCGAACCGGTGACGCCGAGCGCCAGCCAGGCTCTGGGCCGCTGAACCCAAGGCCGGGACCGGAACGGGCTTTCAGGGAGCGCTGGAGTCGCTCTCCCCCCCGGCCCTCGTCGCCAATGCCCGCCAGGTCTCCTGGGTGATGTCGGTGGAGACGCCGCGGACGCTGCCGTCCATCATTGCGGCGTTGACCAGTCCGGGGTGGTAGCTCCGGGCGGTGACGGCGGCCATCGTCGGCACGCTCGCTGACACCGCCTCCCGTTGGTTGTTCCAATCGCCGTCGACTTCGACGCCGTTGACCGTCACTCGGAACGTCGATCCGGGGGGAAAGGTGGCGGTGAAGCCAGATTGGTGGACGCGGCCGTCCACCCATTCGGTATGGCCGCTATCGGCCTTCACCGTGCCTCCGCTGGGGATTCCGGCAGCCGACGTAGGGGCCACGCTGCGGGCGGCGGCGCTATCGCGGCGGTAAGGGGTATAGGCCCGGA
Organism: Candidatus Kuenenia stuttgartensis; assembly: GCA_945865325.1. Classification (GTDB taxonomy): domain Bacteria; phylum Planctomycetota; class Planctomycetia; order Pirellulales; family UBA1268; genus QWOP01. Next base: position 42,471 of record CAMBFA010000009.1, on the reverse strand, counting down.
CTTCGGCGAAGGCGAGCGTATGGGAGAGCCCGTCGAGAATGTCGGCGGAGCGGAGACGTCCGTTGACGACGAACGTCCCATCCCCGGTCTCTCCGGTGACGGGATCGAGCACGAGCCAGGTGCCGGCGTTCACGCCGTAATTGAGCGGGTAGTAGAGCGCGCTGCCGTCGACGCGCTGGCGGTCGTTCTTCTCTGACGGGCAGAGCAGGGGGGCGATCCGCAGCGACGAAATCTGGGTGACCCCGTCGGCCAAGCGGGCCGACGCGTAGTCAGCGCCGAGTTGTCGGGCGATGTCGGATCCGACGGCGACCTCCTCGACGTACGGGAGCAGTCTCGCCTGGGCCGACCAAGAACTCCCCGGCGTGGCCACGGTCCCCCCCCAGGTTCGGAGGGGGGGATAGCGGCGGGTCGCGCCCTCGTGATTGGCCAACGCCAAGGTCCATTGCTTGAGGTGATTCTGGCACTGCATTCGTCGGGCAGCTTCCCGGGCGGCCTGGACCGCGGGGAGGAGGAGGCCGACGAGCGTGCCGATGATGGCGATCACGACGAGCAGCTCCACCAGCGTGAAAGCGGTGCGCTCCGAGGCTGTTTGCAGCCCCCCGCAAGCACCACAGCCAGAGCTCTTTCCAAAGGCTTTCATGATGAAAACATCTCTCCAGAGACGATAATGAGACTCATTCTCAATATCGAATTATCTCCTTCCCACCGTTGGTGTCAACCTCCCGGGGCCCGTGAGGGGCGCACAATCGTACGGTCAGCTGCGTAGTTGGCGAGCGGATCGAAGCGATGCTCGCATTTTGCCCGACCAGGGGAGCGGGCTTGGCGATGCCTTTGGGGGGGGCGGCGGCCGGCTCGGGCGACTCGCCTCCGGCGCGGTCCCGGGGGCTCTCTTCTTCCGAGTTTAGGCCCCTACACAATTGGCGACTTGTCTGTACAACGTGGTGATTGCATTGTTGGTGGGGAATTTCGGCGCAGTTCGCCGGTCGCTCGAATCCGGAATTGGGCATCACGAGGAAAGTTCCATGGCAGCGCAGGAACGGGTGGTGAAGCGGGAGCACGGCGAGGTGATCGTCGAGGCCCGCAACTTGGCGAAGACCTACCGGGACTTCTGGGGCCGGAGCAAGAAAGTGGCGCTCAAGCCGCTCGACCTCGAGATCCGCCGCGGCGAGATCTTCGGCCTCCTCGGCCCCAACGGCTCCGGCAAGACGACGACGATGAAGCTCCTTCTCGGGCTCATCTTTCCGACCTCGGGGGAGGCGTTCGTGTTCGGCAAGGACGCCACCGACGTCTCCAAGAACGAACGGATCGGGTATCTGCCGGAGGAGTCGTACCTCTACAAGTTCCTCGACGCCGAGGAGACGCTCGATTTTTACGGTCGACTCTTCGACATGCCCCCCGACGAGCGCAAACACCGTGCGGCGGCCCTCATCAAGCGAGTCGGCCTCGAGCGTGACCGCAAGCGGCAACTCCGCGAGTATTCTAAGGGGATGACACGGCGCATCGGGGTCGCCCAGGCCCTCATCAACGATCCCGAGCTCGTGATCCTCGACGAGCCGACCAGCGGTCTCGACCCAATCGGGACGCGCGAGATGAAGGACCTCATCGTCGAACTGCGGGAGAAGGGGAAGACGGTCATCATGTCGTCCCACCTCCTCGCCGATGTCGAGGATGTCTGCGACCGGATCGCGGTTCTCCACCAGGGGGAGCTGAAGGAGCTCGGCCGCGTCGATGATCTTCTGCGGGTGACTGACGTCACGCAGATCCGGGCCAAGGGGCTGTCGGCTGCGGCGACCGAGGAGATCCGTGAGGTGCTCAGGCGCCACGGCGGCGCGGACATCGAGATCGGCAATCCACGCACGACGCTCGAGGATCTGTTCCTTGACGTTGTCCGTGACACTGAGGCCCGGCCCGGTCGGCGCGCCCGTCAGGGGCAGGAGTGATCGGCCGACTGAACGGTGGGTCGGCGTTGTGAACGCGATGTGTTGAGACGGTTTTCGGCGGGTAGTTCGTGGTAAACGGTTCCGGTGGGCGGTGACACGCAGCGGGGCAGCGGCACATGGTTCTGGAAGAGGCGATTCCGAGTTTCTGGCAGTGGATCGGGCCGGCGTTTCTCTGGTACCTGTTCGCGGCGAGTCTCCTCGCAGTGGTCGCCGCGGCGGCCGCCTGGCTTGTCCAGTCGGCCGTGTACGGGCCATTGCAGGCCGGTGACCGCGTCTATCGGGGGATCATCTCCGGGGTCAAGGACCTCGCCGGGATGTCCCGGCGGCGGATTTGGGCGCTGGCCAGGCTCGCGATCCAGGAAGCGGTGCGGCGCAATGTTCTCGTGGTGCTCGCGATGTTCGCGATCGTCGTGCTCTTCGGCGGCTGGTTCCTCGATCCGGCGAGCGTCAACCCCGGCAAGCTCTACCTTGGATTCATCCTCGGCGCGACGAACTTCCTCGTCTGCATGGTGACCCTGATCCTCTCCGTCTTCAGCCTCCCGGCCGACTTCAAGGCGAAGGCGATCCAGACGGTCACGACCAAGCCGGTGCGCACCGGAGAGGTAGTCCTCGGGCGGATGCTCGGGTTCTCTCTGGTCGGGACGGCGCTCCTGGCGGTGATGGCGGCGGTGGGCTGGGGATTCGTCGTGCGAAGCGTGCAGCATGGCCACGAACTGACGGCCGAGGACGTCATCGAGATCCGCTCCGAAGATGGCACCCTGACCGGGTACGAAGGGCGGACAAGCCTCGACCGCGGCCACCGTCACCGGTTCGAGTTGGCGGCCGACGGCACGGGGCGCACCGATCACATCCAGGGGCACCGCCACGACATTGAGGCGATCACCTCGGGCGGTTCGACGACCTACCGCGTCACCCCCCCACTCGGCCTCCTCGAGGCCCGCAAGCCGCTTCGTGGCTCGCTCAGGTTCCTCGACCGTCAGGGGCAGCCGAGCGCGCGCGGGATCAGTGTCGGCGCCGAGTGGTCCTATCGACAGTACGTTGAGGGGGGCAAGCTGGCCGCGGCCATCTGGACCTTCGAGGGAGTCAGCAAGAATGACTTCCCCGACGGGCTGCCACTGGAAATGCTCGTCCGCGTCTTCCGGACCCACAAGGGGAACATCGAGAAGGGGATCGCGGGGAGTGTCCGCGTTCGCAACCCCTCCAGCGGCCTCCAGTCCGACCCGCGCTACTTCACCGCGAAAGAGTTCACAATCGACGAGTGGAAGGTGCCGCTGGCGATCACCACGACGACGACCGACGGAGGCACGCGCCAGGTCGACCTCTACGCCGACATCGTCTCCGACGGGAAGGTGGAGGTGATCCTCCAGTGCCTCGAGCCGGGCCAGTATTTCGGCGTCGCCCAGGCTGACTTCTACCTCCGCAGCGGCAGCGGGTCTTTTGCCTGGAACTATTTCAAGAGCTGCCTCGGGATCTGGTTCTCGATGCTCCTCGTGACGGCCCTGGGGGTGATGTTCAGCACGTTCCTCGCCGGGCCGGTCGCCCTTCTCGCCACGATCTCCGTGATCATCGTCGGCCTGTTCCGCGAGTTCATCCAGCGGCTCTTCGAGAGCCAGGTGACTGGTGACTCGACGATCGCCCCCGGCGGAGGCCCGATCGAATCGTTCTACCGGCTCGTGACGCAAACCGCGATCACGCTCGATCTCGAGCAGACTCCCTTCATCGCGGCGATGAAGGGGATCGACACGGTGCTGATGGCCCCGATGCGGTTGGGGGCCGCGCTCTTTCCCTCGCTCTCCTCGCTCGGAACGGGGGACTTCGTCTCCAGCGGGTTCGACATCCCACTCGATCTCATCCTGGCGCATTCCGCCGAGACGTTCGGATACCTGCTGGCGTTCTTCATTATCGGTGCTTTGTGCCTGCGGGCACGGGAGGTGGCGTCATGAATCGTCAGTCGCTCCATGCGGATGATCAGTCGGGCGGCGGGGATCGACAGCGGCGCGGGAGAGCCCCGAGCGGTCGCTCCTCATCGGGGCGTGGCTCGTGGTTCGGGTTGCGCCCGGCAACGCTCCTGGCGCTGGTTGGCATCGCCGCGCTCCTCGTGCCGCTCTCGGCCTTGAGTCAGCCGGCCGACTCAACGAGTGAGGGGGGGAAGCTCGCCCAGTTGCGGAAGCAATTCGGGCTCTCCCAGGCGAATCTCGGCGATGTCGATCCCACGAGCGAGACGATCCGTCTGGCGACGCTCGGGCTCAAGAACGTCGCTGTGACGCTCCTCTGGGACCGGGCCAACCACTACAAAAAGGTGGAGGATTGGACGAATCTCTCTGCCGCGCTCGAGCAGATGACGAAGCTCCAGCCGAACTTCTATTCCGTGTGGGACTTCCAGGCCCACAACCTCTCTTACAACATCTCGGTCGAGTTCGACGACTACCACGATCGCTATGCCTGGGTGATGAAGGGGATCGAGTTCCTCCGCCAGGGGATCGGCTACAACCAGCGCGAGCCGCGGTTGCAGGGGCGAATGGGCTGGTTCATCGGGCAGAAGATCGGCCGCGCCGACGAGAAGTTGCAATACCGGCGGCTGTTCAAGGCCGACGACGATTTCCACGAGCGTGACCGTCCGGGGCGAACGCTCCCGGAACGCGACAACTGGCTCGTCGGCAACGAGAAATACCACGCTGGCCAGCAACTCGCCGACTCGGGCGCCCCGCTGCGGACGACCGCGCTGATCTTCCACAGCGAACCGATGATGACCATGATCAACTACGCCCGCGCCCTCGAGGACGACGGCGTGTTCGGCTCGGCCGCTCGGGCCGGCTGGGAGAAGGCCGGGAAGGAGATGCGGGATTTCGCCGTCCGTGAGATCCCCACCACCTGGGACGTGCCGATCCGACTCGGGCTCCGTGAGGAGGAATTGTCGCGCGCTTCGCGGATCAACGAAGAGCTCGAGACCCTCCTCCCGGGGCAATTCAAGGCGATGGAGGAGAAGCTCCAGGCGGCCCTCCCCCAGGAATTGAAGGATGCCACCGCCGTTCCCCCGATGGACCGCAACGACGCCCAGCAGCGGGCCGCCTACGCGGCGCAAGAACTGACGCGCGTCAGTTGGCCGATGGTTGCCCGTGAATCACCGGCCGACGTCGGCAACAAGGCCCGTACGCTCGCCAGGCAGTGGCTCGAAGCCAACGAGACCGCCGAGATCATCGACCGCTACCGGGAGATCGTGAACTTCGACTTCTGGCGGGCCTGCTGCGAGGCGGAGGTGACCGAACCGGCCCTGCGGGCCCGTGAGGCGGCCTGGTCGGCGGCGAAGGAGTATGGGAATGCCCGCCTCCAGCCGGCGAAGAAGTTCTACGAGGATGCGTTTGCAGCCTGGCGCGAGGTGCTCGACTCCTCCACGATCCTGCGGAAAGACACGATCACCAACGAGGACATCAACGACTTGATCGTCAGCTACCGCAAGGTGCTCGAACAGCTCGACGAGCCTTTTCCCAAGCCTTTCGTGCTCCAAGATGTCGTCGACCGCTCCCTCCCTCTCGCGCCTCCGTCGATGCCCCCCGGCATGTCGGGCGCGCCAGACACCAATCCAAACACCCCGCCGGTCAACACGCCCCGCCCGACGGGGCCGACCAGGGATCCCGAGGTCCCACCCGACGCCCGACCGCCGGGGACGTGACCGGCCCCGCGAAAGGTGTTCGATGGTATCAGGTCTTCTTGACGAGAAGTTTGTCGATCCGGCGGCCATCCATGTCGACGACCTCGATCGACAGCCCTTGCCAGTCGGTCGTATCGCCCGTGGAGGGGATCCGTTCGAGCCGAGCGAGAACGAGCCCCGACACCGTTGAATAGTCGCGGGGGGCCGGATCGAGCCGGAGCCCAAACACCTCGGCGAGGGCTTCGACCCCCGCTCCACCGTCGACGAGCCACGAACCGTCTCCCCGATCGACAAAAGGGGTTTCGCGGTCGCGGCGGTGTTCGGAGTGGATCTCGCCGACGAGCTCCTCGAGGACGTCTTCGAGCGTCACCATCCCCTCGGTGCCGCCGTATTCGTCGAGGACGATCGCGAGCTGGTTCTTCTCCTTTTGGAACATCTCGAGGAGGCGGTCGAGCGGCATCGTTTCGGGGACGAACAGCGCCTTGCGGAGGATCTTCCGCAGCTCGATCGGCCAGCCCATCCAGTTTTGCCGGAGCACATCCTTGAGCGCCACGTAGCCGAGGATGTGGTCGAGCGAGCCGTCGTAGACGGGAAGTCGCGAGTAGCCTGCCATGGCGATCGCCCCGAGCACCTCGCCGGGGGGCGTGGCGATGTCGAGGGCATCGAGATCGATCCGCGGCCGCATGATGTCGCGCACGGTCCGTTCCCCGAGCCGCAGCGCCTCGATCGCCACCGCCTGCTCCACCGGCTCGAGGATTCCCTCTGCCCGCCCCGCCTCAAGAAGGTGCTCGATGTCGTCCACCGACACCGTCGGGCCGTCCTGCTTGTGCGAGCCGAGGAGGAACAGCATCGCGGTTGTCGACCAGCTCATCATCCACACCAGCGGTGTCACCACCCTGGCGAAGAGATGCATCGCCGGGGCCACGGCCCGGGCGATCGCTTCGGCTCGGCGCAGGGCTAGCCGCTTCGGCACCAGTTCGCCGATGAGGAGCGTGAAGAACGACAGCAGCGCCACGAACAAGGTCAGGGCGATCGAACGGGCGGCGCCGGCCATGCCGGGGGGGAGGATCGAGCCCAACCAGTCGGCGAGGTGGCTCACCAGCCTGTCACCGCCATAGGCCGCCGCGAGCGTGCCGACGAGGGTGATCCCGATCTGGACGGTTGGGAGGAAACGGTCTGGGCTCGAGGCGAGATCGAGCGCCGTTCGGGCCGCCGCGTCGCCGGCATCCGCCATCTGCCGGAGCCGGCCGCGGCGGCTGGCGACGATCGCCATCTCGGCCCCCGAGAAGAAGCCGTTGGCGAGGATCAGGACGAGAACGAGGAGGCTTTCCCAGATCATCGGGAGGGTCCGATCGGCGCGTCGCGGCGGATGACGGCGAGGTTGTCGCGGTGAATGACCTCGTCGTAGGGGCAATACCCGAGAATCCCTGTGATTTGCTCCGTCTTCAGCCCCGCGATCTGCCGCAGGTCGTCGGCCGGATAGTTGGCGAGGCCGCGGGCGAACTCCCCGTCGGCAGCAACCAGCGAGACGACCTCACCAGCGGTAAAGGTCCCTTCGACCGCGCGAATGCCGGCGGCAAGGAGGCTGCGGCCCTGCGAAACCACCGCGCCGCGGGCGCCGTCGTCAACGATCAGCCGGCCGCGGGCATCGGCCGACCACCCCAGCCAGCGTTTCCACGCCGGCATCGCCGTTCCCCGGCCGACGAACAGGGTCCCGACCGTGTCGGCCGCGACGATCCGATTGAGAACGTCGTCGTCCCGTCCGGACGCGATGATGCAGTGTCCGCCGGCCTCCGTGGCGATCCTGGCCGCCTTGATCTTGCTCGTCATCCCCCCCTTCGAGAGGCCCCCGAGTGTGTCGCGGGCCAGCCCGTCGACGCCGGCATCGAGCTTCTCGACGGTGTCGATCTTCCGCGCCGCCGGATCGGAAGGATGGCGGTCAAAGAGGCCGTCGACATCGGAGAGGAGGACGAGCAACGGCGCTCCCAGGAGGGTCGCCACGAGAGCCGCGAGCCGGTCGTTGTCGCCGAAACTCGTCCGCAGTTCCTCGACGCTCACGGTGTCGTTCTCGTTGATCACCGGAATCACGCCATAGTCGAGGAGGGCGCGGAGGGTATTGCGGATGTTGAGGTAGCGGGCCCGATCCTGGAGATCGTCGGCGACGAGAAGGACCTGGGCCGCATGCCGGCCCCGGGAGCGGAAGACCCGTTCGTAGGCCTCAATGAGGCAGCTCTGGCCGATCGCTGCGACCGCCTGGAGGTGGGCGAGCTCCTGCGGGCGCGACGAAAGCCCCATCCGCCCCATGCCGGCGCCCACGGCCCCCGAGCTGACGAGCACGATGCTCCGGCCGGAGGCGAGGAGGGTGTCGAATTGTCGGCCGAGGGCCTCGATGCGGTCGTGATCGAGGAGGCCATCGGCGCCGGTGAGCACGCGCGTGCCGACCTTGACGACGAGGAGACGGGCGACGTTGGCGACGTCCTGGCGGAGCGGGTCGGGCATGGGGCTCGGGTGGTGGGGGCGGTGCCGTCACGGTGGAGAACGCATTCTACCAGCGGGAGAAAAACAGGCCCCAGCGGCTTCCCAGCCCCTTCCACGACCGGCCCAGCGACGTTTTTTTGTCCCCTGACAAGGGCGCTGTCGGTGACGATTGAGTACGACCGGTGCGGTGCGGTAGAGTTGTGGCTTGGCCGGTTCGACAGGGCCACCGTTGAGTCCGGCGGCAAGTTTGCTGACGCGTGTTCGGAAAGCTCTCAGGGGCCTGCATGCAGGCGATATGGTGGGAGAACTCCATCACGAGTGCGGCCTGGCGGCTATCTATCACCTCCCGGGGGGCACGGCCAGCCCGTTGTGCCCGGTGCAGGGTCCCAACGACGTGGCCCGGCTTGTGCCCCGGATGCTCCTCGACATCCAGAATCGTGGCCAACTCTCGGCCGGAATGACGGCCTGGAATCCCGATCGCAATCAGCTTCTCGCCACCCACAAAGATGTCGGGAGTGTGAGCGAGGTGTTCGGGATGAGCCACCGGAGCGTCTATGACCGGCTCATGGATCAGCACACCGGTCCGGCGGCGATCGGCCATGTCCGCTATGCGACCTGCGGGGCCGAGGATCGCGGCTACGCCCAGCCACTGGAGCGCCCCCACATCCAGAAGCGGAAGTGGTTCTCCTTCGGATTCAATGGCCAGCTGGCCAATTACCCCGAATTGCGGGCTGAAATCCTCGCCGATGGCAACAACCACCTCGCCCGCGACAACGACACCGAGGTGATCCTTCATGCCATCGGTCGGGAGCTCTCGGGGAACGTCATCCCAACGCCCGTCGAACTGCTCTCGGCGATCTCCCGGCGGTTTGACGGGGCCTGGAACATCGCGGTGATCGATGCCTGCGGGAGGATGATCGTTGCCCGTGATCCCCTCGGCATCCGCCCGATGGAGTACGCGATCGAGGGGCCGCTCGTGGCGGCCGCCAGCGAGAGCGTCGCCCTGCTCAATCTCGGCTTCGCCACCGAATCGATCCGCTCGCTCGATCCGGGCACGGCGCTGGTCGTCGATGCCTCGGGCGCGCGGATCGAACGCTTCGCCGAGAGCCCGCGGCGGGCCCATTGTTTCTTCGAATGGGTCTATTTCGCCAACGTCGCCAGCACGATGGACGAGCGGAGCGTTTACCTCGTCCGCAAGCGCCTCGGCGAGGAGCTCGCCAGGCTGGAGACGGTGCCGATCGACGCCGACACCGTCGTGGTGCCCGTGCCCGACACGAGCAAGGCGGCCGCCGACGCGATGGCCTACCGCCTTTCGATCCCGTCGGTCGAGGGGCTGATCCGCAATCGCTACACCGGCCGCACGTTCATCGACGGAGCCGCGAGCCGCCGGCAGAAGGCGGAATCGAAGTACACGCCCCTCCGCGAGGTCTTGGAGGGGAAGCGGGTGATCCTCGTCGAAGATTCGATCGTCCGCAGCACGACGATGAAGGTGCTCCTGGGGAGGATGCGGTCGCTGGGGCTGGCCAAGGAAATCCACGTCCGCATCGCCTGCCCACCGATCGTGGCGCCGTGCTTCTACGGGATCGACATGTCGACGATCGGCGAGCTCTTCGCCCCGCCGTTCCTCCGCGAGGGTGTCCTGACGGAGGAGGCCCAGGTGGAGATGGCCAGCCGGCTCGGGGCCGACTCCCTCCGCTACCTCCCGGTCGAATCGGTGGCCCGTTCGATCGGAATGCCCTCCGACGCCCTCTGCCAAGCCTGTCTGACGGGCCATTATCCGACGCCGGCAGGGGAGAGGCTCTACCAGATCGCCCTCGGGCACGACCCCCGCAGCGGGGCCTCGAGAACCTACGAAACAGTGGTCCGTTGACGGTCTGTGGGAAAAGTCATCCCTGGCCGAGGCGGCTGCGGGGCACGATGTCTGCGCCCCGTTCGCCGACGATCGACCGCTTCGGTTCACACGTCATCGGCCCGGGGCACGGGGGGTAGCGCCATCCGCGTCACCTGCGGCGCCGCGCTGTTCCGCACCAGGGCGGCCCGCCACACCGGCTCGCCGGCGAGACGCGTACGGCGCTCGAAGTGGGTGCGGTAGTCGAGGTCATGTTCGGCCTGGCGCTGGGGCACGTCGGCTGGTGGGGCGAACAGCCCGGTCGCGGCTGCGGCGGTCATTGCTTCGCGGAAATACTCCTCGACGTCGGTCCAGACGTGGAGCAAGCCCCCCGAGACGAGGACCCGTCCGGCGTGGGCAAGAAAGGCGTCGGAGAGGACGCGGCGCTTGCGGTGACGGGCCTTCCACCACGGATCGGGGAAGTAAACGTGGATCGCGTCGAGACAGGCGTCGGGAAAGAGCTGCCGGACGAGGATGTTGCCATCGCCGGCGACGATCCGGGCGTTGGCAGCGCCCTGCCGGGCGAGTCGGCCGGCGGTCATCTTCGCGTAGCCGTGGCTGATCTCGACCCCCAGAAAGCATCGGTCCGGGGCGACGGTGGCGGCGGTGGTGAGAAACAGTCCCTTGCCGCTCCCTACCTCGAGTTCGACCGGCGTGCCGGGCCGGCCTGGAAAGAGCTCGCGGGGATCCAGCGGCGTGGTCCGGAAGTCGGTCCCCTCCCGGAAGACAGGATCCTCGGTGAGGACGAGGAAGTGGGTGGAGAGATCGAGTTCGGGGGAGGGCTTCTTCGGGGCACGCCGCGGCATGGTTCAGCCGCCCACCGCGGACCCGTTGCCCGCCGTTGACGAAATGGAATTGGCCGGGAGCGGTACGCCCTTGATGATCCCGTCGACGACGATGCTTTCGCGAACGATTCCCTGGAAACGACAGACGATCATCGCCTTCGGGCGAACGCGGATTCGCTCGACGGCGATCACCAGCCGGTCCCCGGGGAAGACCGGTTCACGGAACCGCACGTCCTCCATACCCCCGAAGCCCATCACGTAAGAATCGAGGTGGAGGAGGTTGAACTTCTGGGTGACGTAGCTGGAGATTTGGGCGGCCGCCTCGCACATGATCACGCCCGGCATCACCGGCATCGAAGGGAAGTGACCACGGACCCAGAACTCGTCATGGGTGACGTCCTTGTACCCGACACACAGCGCCCGGACGGCATCCTCGTGGACGATGGCCGTGAGTTGCTCCATCTCGAACCGCTGCTTGTTCCAGCGACGGATCTCGTGGATGTCGGCCAAAACATTGCCGAGGTCGTACTCGGTCGGGTCGATGATGTAGTCACGCGGCGGCACGGTGCGGGCTCCACCAGGAAAACTTGAAGGCAGGGGGGGACTTTTAGGTGCGGATGTGCTTCCGCTTCGCCTTGCGGGCCTTGCTGTTGGCCGGGCGGGCGCCGTGGTTGGCCTTTTTAAGGGTGCGATGGGGTTTGGTCATCGGGGAAAAACTCCTTGAGCTGGACGGAAACGGTCGGCCGGGGCGCGCTTGCTGCCCATGGCGAGCCAAGGGTTTTACCACGCGGTCGGGGGCGGTGCCATCCGGGTGATTCCCTCCGGCATCGAGCGGCAAAGCGCCGATTCAGCGCCCTTCGTCGGCCCGCTGGCGGGGGCGGAGGGGGGCGGGGCAGGGGGGAAGCGAGGGGGAGGGGCGGAGCGAGGTGCGATCCTCGGCGGCGATCGCCTCCCGCAGGCTCGTTCGGACGATTTCCACGAAACTTGCCAGGAGAAACCCGAACAGGGCCCCGATCACCCCCGACGAGATCCCGCCGAGCAGCGCCCCGGCCAGCGAGGCGTTGGTGAGCAGGGCGAGGGACACGCTCCCGGCAAGGGCACCGCAGGCCGCTCCGATCGTCGCCGACACCGGCACGAGCCGCCCGAGCGAGGTCGTGGTTTCGAGGAAGGTCGGCTTCGGGGGAGGCATCGGGGGCGGCTCCCCTTTCGCCTCCCGCCGCCGCGCCGCCAGGTCGCGGTCGGTCGCCTCACGCAGGCGCGTCCCGATGGCGTTGCCGGCGACGTGCGCGGCGAGGCTGGCAGCGACCACCACCGTCGCCAACCAGCCGGCGATCCCCAGCCAACCGATCGCTGCGCAGACCAAGGCCACAACCACGGCCAATGCGGTATAGGTGACCAGGGGCATCGCACTCTCCGTCGTCCCGGACCGTATCCGCCCCGCACCTGCCGCCGTTGGGCCGGGGGCAAGCGCCAACTCAGCTTTTCCCAATCAGTGTAGTCGTCCGGCGCGAGACGACCTCACGGCGCGTCCGTCACCGCTTCCTGCCGGTAGATCGGGAGGAGCCGGTAGTAGACCTCGAGCGTCAGCACCGCCAGCGCCGTGTGGGCGAGACGCCCGCCGGAGGCCGTCTCCCGGTCGGCAAAGAACCAACTTCCCGTCTCGTGCCCGACCCGGGATTGGAGGGCCACGATCTGGTCGCGGTTGCGGCTGTTCCACCGCGGCCAGACCGGGTGGTCGGTCTGGATGAGAGCCTGAGCGAGGTAAAAGTTTTGGTAGATCGCGTGCGGCTTCGGCCCCGGTCGGGCGAGGGCCGTGATCCCGCGCTGGAGCGGCTCCCGGTCGCCGCCCCAGCCGGTGTAAAGGCGGCACAGAAGGCCGATCGCCGAGGTGCACGGGGCGGCAGCCGGGGTCCGGTAGCCGTAGGCCGCTCCTTTCTGGGTCGCCACCGAATCGAGGAACCGGCGTGCCCCCTCGAAGGTCGGCGACGAGGTCTCGACGCCGGCCAGCCCGGCGCTCCGCAGGGCGGCGACCTGCCAGGTCGTCACCGTGATGTCGCCTGCCTGGCCGGGAAGGTAGCGCCAGCCACCGCCGTGGACATCCTGGGAGGTCTCGATGAAACGGACGGCGTCACGGCACGGTTTGCGGAGGAGGTCGTCGCCGGTCATCCCCAGAGCCTCGGCGAGGACGAGGGTGGAGATTCCATGCCCGTACATGGTTCCCTCGCAGAGGTCGCCGCCGCGGGGCGTCGACTGCATCCGGCTGAGGAGGTAGTAGATGCCGCGCGAGACGGTCTCTTGGTGACGCCCCTCGAGGTGGGTGTTTCCCGCACCGAGAAAGGGGAGCAGCGCGATCGCGGTGCTCGCCGTGGTGCTCGAGAGCGTGCCGGGATCGCGGCACGCCCCCTCGCAGCGGCAGCCGTCGAGATCGAAGCGCCACGACCCGTCGTTGGCCTGATGGAGCGCGAGCCAGGCGAGGCCCTGTTCGACGGCCGCCTCGCTCGCCGGGCTCCCCCCCTTCCCGCGCACCGCCCGGCCTCGCGACTCGCCTCGGCGCGAGGCATAGGGGACGCCGCTCTCCCCCCCGGCCGTCGCCCGATCGGCCGGCAGCGCGGCACCGCCGGCCGCCGCCTTGCCGATGGGGAGTTGGATCGACACGGTTGCGGCCCGTGGGCCGTCGGCCGCCGCCGGGCCGTCGTCGACGTTGGCCGGATCGGGGGCGTCGGCCATCGGCGCCGCGGCGTTGATCGGCTCGAGGGCCGGGACGTCGACGGGGATCCCTGCGCTGGCGATCTCCTCCGGCGCGATCTCCGGCTCGCCACCGGCGGTCGCCCGGTCGTCGTTGGAGCCGATCTCGATCGTCTCGGCGTCGTCAGGACCGTCGGCCTCCGCCCAGCCGTCGTCGAGCGCGAGCACGAGCGGCCGGGAGGGGGGCTCCCGGTGGGCCGTCACCGTTGCCAGCGCCAGGAGAATGCCGAGGAGAACATGGACCACGACACTGGCATAGGCCGACCGCGACACCGGACTGGCCACGACCCGCTCGATCAGGGTCGGCGCCGGCGACCCATCGACGCCGCCGTCGGGCGTGGTGGTGGGCTCGGGATTCCGCGACGACTCAAGCGACACGTTCGGGCCCTGCTGGAGGGGGCGAATGGTCCGCAGCAGAGGCTACGGCATCCCCGAAGAGAGTATCGACCGCCGGAGGGAACAGGCTCGATCCTGTCGCCCGGGCCGGACCGACCGGGAGAGGTGGGGCAGTCCGGAGAGCAGGGGGGATTGTGCGGGGCGGGGCGGGGCCGCCACAGCGGCGACGCCGCTGCCGGAATCGGCAAGGCCCTACTCCTTGAACTCCTCCTCGACGCTCTGCTGGCCATAGATCGGCAGGTGACGGTAGTAGACCTCGAGAATCATCGTCGAGAGCGACGTGCAGTAGAGACGCCCGACGGCGTCGGCTCCGTGGCCACCGTTGACCCCTTCGAACCAACTCCCCGTCTCGTGTCCCTTCTTTGCCTGCGTGCTCACGAGCATGTCGCGCATGGTGTTGTTCCACGACACCCACGTTTCCCCCTCCATGTGGTGGAGCACCTGGGTGGCGTAGTAGTCGTGGTAGAGGTCGTTCGACGGGCCCCCCTTGGCCAGATTCGCGATGCCGCGCTCCATCGCCGGATGGTTCTTCTTCCAGCCGAGATACATCCGGCAGAGGAGGCCGACGGCATTCCGGGCGGGGCCGGGGGTCTTCGCGTCGATGTACCCGTAGGCGGCGCCATCGTCGGATTGAACGGAGTCGAGGAACGCGGATGCCCTCTTGACCGTCAGCGGGTCGACCTGGAGGTAGGCCATGTTGCCGCTCTTGAGCGCCATCAACTGCCAGCCGACCGCCGAGGTGTCGCCGGGCTGCTTGGGGGCGTAGCGCCAGCCCCCACCGACCGGATCCTGGGCCTGCATGATGAAGTTGAGGGCCAGCTGCGCCGGGGCCTGAAGGCGCTTGTCCTGCGACATCGCGTAGCCCTCGGAGAGCACGATCCCGGCGAGGCCCTGGGAGTACATGTTGCCCCCCTTGTCGTAGGCCTTGCCATTTCCCTTGACCGTCATCCCGGCGAGGAACGTCAGCCCGGCTTCGAGCTGCCGCTTGTAGGGCCCCTCCTTGTGCGTGTAGCCGCGGCCGAGGAAGGGGAGGAGGGCCAGCGCCGTAGCCCCGCACCGATCCTCCGCCGGGCCCTCTTTGCGCCCCTCGCTGCACTGCCCCTTGCAGCTGGGGCATTCCTTGAGATTGAAGCTCCAGCCCCCGTCGGGCAGCTGGTGCTGGATGAACCACTTCAACCCGGCTTCGACGGCCGCCTCGCTCTGTGAGCTGCCGCCGCCGGTCGCCACGAGTTGGTTGCGCATCGCCGCGCTGGCCCGGCCACCGAGTCCACCGGCGGTGCCGCCGATCGCGCCGACGGTGGCGAGCATGTCGGCCGGGGTGGCGGTCTCGGTGCCGAAGTCGGAGAGCTCGACCGCGATCGGCGCGGCATCGACATCGTCGGCAGTGCTCACCACCTGGACGTTGTCGACCGGCACGACATCGGTCATCACCACCTCGTCGGTGGTCGGTTCGACGACCGGCATGTCGTCAGGGAGCGAGGCGTCGAAGTCCTCAAAGGCGTCGAGGGTTTCCGGCGCCCCCGACACGATGACCCGGGCCTTCTCCTGCAGCGGAGGCTGCGTGACGACCAGCGCCATCGAGAGGAGCACAATGACATGGACGAGAAGACTGACGGCCCATGCCGGGGCGTTCTTCAGCAGCCCGCCGAGCAGGGCGGCAGCCGACTGAGCGGCCGGTGCGACCGTGAACGTCGAATCGTCCGGAGCCGCGTCGGTCGCCATGGAGTTCACCCGGTGTCGATCGAGCCAGTTTTGTTGGGGACGCTCCGCCCCCGCCCCGCCCCACCTTCTTATCATAGTGGGTGGTGCGGAGGCTGCAAAAGGGGCGGTGAAGGCCTGTTGGGCGGGTTTGGATGGTTCGGCTGGCGGGAGGATGCCAGCACGGCTACGCTACAGCGTTTTCCGGCCCCCTGTTCCAGTCGTCCCCAAGGGGGCTGCCGGGATCGCTGCCGCGGGGTTTCGACCCCCCGCTCGCTGCCGGTGAATCGGTCCGGGGTAACCTTCCGATTCGCCGGGGCCGGTCGACAGTCCGGGTCAAGTGTTGGTTCAACCGTTCAGGCAAGCCGTTCAGGAAAGCAGTCATGGCCAAGGGAAAGAAGCGACTCGAAATTATTCACCTCGTCTGCCAAGAGACCGGTGACCAAAACTACACCCTGCGGCGGAAGTCGGGGGGGGAGAAGTTGAAGCTGAAGAAGTATTCGCCGCGGCTTCGCAGGCACACGGTCCACGTCGAAAAGAAGAAGTAGTTCGAGCCCCGCGCGTCAGCCGACCTCCTCGAGCAGAGCGACCAGTCCGATCTCGTCGTCGGCCGCCAGAGTTTCGATCTGGTCGGCTTGGTGACGGAGCCTCGCCGGGCATCGTTCGCTCGCCCCCGCCTCGACCAGCAGGAAGCGGCACTCGGCCCGGCGGTGGAACCGGCCCCTCCCCGGCCAGACAACGACGTCGATCTCGCAGGGCTCGTCGATCCCTGCCCTGGGGGCATCGGCCAGGGAGGCCGCGAGCAGGGCTGACAAGCCGATGGCGCCGTCGGACGGGAGCCCCCAGCGGATGGCTGTGGGACCGCGGGATTCAAGGCCCCGGCGGCAGCGTGTCAACCGGCCGCGGCGGAGGAAGTAGGAGATATTGACGCCGTCTCTCCACCGCGGAGTCGCCGACGGATCGCTCGGATGCCAGACGTGAAATGTGAACGTCCGGTCGAGGATCGATGCCAGCCGGATTCCCGCGCCCCGCAGCCGCAACCCGAGGTCGTCATCCTCCTGCCCCCAGCCGCGAAACCGCTCGTCGGATCCGTTGACGCGGAGGTAATCGTGCCTCCAGACGGCGAAGTTGCCACCGGCCAGCCGCGGCTTCGAGGGATGGCGGAGGAGATTCTGGAAGGCGCTCTTGCGGTGGCGGTGTGACAGCCGCTGCAACTCCTCGCGCGGGGCGAGACGGCGCAGATCGACCGACGCCAAACCAGACGGGGTGAGATCGCGCGAGACGGACTCGGGCAGCCGGACGACGTCCCCGATCCGTGCCCATCCGGGGCGCCGGGCGGCCAGGTGCGTGGCGACATGATCGGGGGGGAGAACCGAGTCACCGTCGAGGAACAGGAGCGTGTCGCCTCCGGCGAGGGCGGCGCCCCGGTTGCGGACGCGTGCCAGACGGAAACCGTCGTGGGGCTCGGTGGTGAACGCCACCGGGAAGGGGACGCGGCGAGCAAACTCGGCCACGATCGTTTGGGTGTCGACGTCTGAACCATCGTCGGCCACCACGACTTCGAATCGACCGTCGACCCCGGTCTGGAGGGCGATCGACCCGAGGACGAGGGCCAGGTGTCGTGGCTTCTCGAAGGTGTTGACGATCAGCGAGATGTCGGGGGGCGTCATGCCAGGAGTCCCTCCAGGACATCCTCGGGGGCGTGCGCCCGCCGGAAGGCCCCGGCCGCCTCCGCGGCGGTGGCGCGGTAATGCCCGGCGTGGTCGACGAACTCCGCCAGCGCCGCCGCTCCCCCTTCGGCATCGGCCGTCACGATGCCTACCCGGGCAAGCGCGGCCGCTTGGCCACCCTGCAGCCAGCGGAGGCACACTTCGGCCAGCGCGGCAGACCGGCCGCCGGGAAACGCCGGCCCGAACGAGAACGCCAGGGGACCGCCACCGTCGCTGGGGCGGCGGAGTCGGAACACCACCGGCACCGGCAGACCGGTGGGGTCGGCTTGGAGGATCGCCGCGGCCGGCGTGGCGTCGGCGCCGAACGTCACGCTCACCGGCGCGGCGAGGAAGGCCGCGGCGCCGCGGGCGGCCCACGACACCTCGACGACGACCAGCCCGGCCCCGGCCGGCGGCAGGACCGGGAGCTGTCGCCCCGCCCCGGCCGCGATGGCCCCGGGGCCAATCGTCTCCACGCCGGCCAGCGGATACTCCCGTTCGAGCCGATCGACGTGGGACCGCAGCGCAGGGAGCAGGCAACGGGCCATCCATCCGCCGCCGGTAACGATCGGCACCTTCCCGGAGGCGAGGGCCTCGAGCAGGATGGCGGAGCACCGTTGCCGGTAGCAGCGCTGGTCGTAGGGAAGCAGGAAGACGTCGGCGAGCTGGAGCTGGTGCCGGTAGGCGTTGAACGCGAGTGGTCCGGCGAGGCGTTCGACGAGGGCGTCATCGCGGTGCGCCAGCGCCCCAAGCGCGCCGGCAACGAGGATGTCGGCCGGACGGCGTGAACGGGGGTTGAAGCCTGGGTTGGTTTGGATGGCGAACCGCAGCCGGGCGGCGCAGGTCGGGATCGCGATGATCCGCTCCAAGAGCGCGGGGGTGAGGTGGGAGTTTTTCTCGCTGCGTGCGTCGCCGAGCAGGGCGACGCGGAAGCGATCGCCGGACAGGGTTGGCCGGGGGGGATCGGGCGCCGTCTCGAGGATGCCGTCGACCGGATACGGGAGCATCGAGATCGCCTCGGCGCCGACCTGCGACCATTCCGCCGCCAGTTCCCCGGTCGGTGCGTGGAAGCGGAGCCGGTGGGGGGCCGCGCGGCGGATCGCCTCGTCGAGGCATCGGCCGACGCGGGCGATCCGGCTGGTGGCGATGTCGGGTTCGGCCGGGGGAGGGGGGAGGAGAGGCGTATGGAATTGGAGGTGCCAGCCGATCCCCGTCGGGGGGCGTGAGGCGTCGATCGCCTGCGCTAGCCCGAGGGCGTCGAGCTCGGAGGCGGTGGCGACGAGGAGCTGATCACCCGGGGCGAGGTCGGCAACGACGGGGGCGAGATCGGTGGCGAAGGCCGCCACGCGTTCCCGCCTTCGCTGCCGTCGTATCCAGGCCAACCACGGAGGCTGCCACCGTGGCCGCCCATCGGGAGCGAGCCGGTCGAGCTCGGCAAAGGCGGTGAGCTTCGAGGTCCCGGGAAAGCGGAGCACCGGCCATATCCGCCATCCGGCGCAGGCCTCGGCGGGAAGCTCGGCAGTCGATCGACAGACGAGATCGCACCCCCACCCGCGGCGGCGCGCGGCGCCGAGCACCGCCACGGCATACTGCCAGGGATGCGAACCGGGGCCGTCGAGACAGGGATCGACGAGGATCAATCGTGGCGGTGCGGCGCTCATCGCGGGCTCGCCTCGGGGCCTGTGGCGCGGACTCCTCTGGCGGACGGGGGGCGGGCCACCGCGAGCCGATCGACGAGGGAGCAAAGTGCCGTCTCGCCGCTCTCCACCACCAGCGCGATCTCCAGCGCCATGATCGGCAACTCGTCGGAGACTCTGGCGGGGATTTTGACCAGGTCTTTGAGCGTTGTGACGAGCCCCTCGGCCCCGTGGCCACGGGCCCAGGCGGCCAGCTCGGCGCGATCCGCCGGGGTGTAGGCGTGGTGGTCGGCATAGGGGCGGAAGGCGACGACCTCGGCGCCGAGCGTGGCGAGGGTTTGGCGGAAGGCCGAAGGATTGCCAATCCCGGCGAACGCGGCGATCCGGCGGCCGGCGAGCCAGTCGGTCGTGTGCCTTACCCCCACCTGGTCACGGACGGCAACGGGCGCATGGCTCGCCTCGGCCCACACCCCGGGGAGCGCTCCGCCACAGGCCTCGGCCAGACGGTCGCGGATCTCCGCCCGCCGCTCGGGCGCGACGCTCCCGGCCCGCGTCAGGATCGTGGCGTCGGCCCGGGCGAGCCCGGAGAGCCGCTCACGGAGCAGCCCCCTGGGGAAGACGTGGCCACATCCGAACGGATCGGTGGCATCGACGGCCACGAGATCGAGATCGCGGGCCAGACGGCGGTGCTGGAAGCCGTCGTCGAGCACGACGATGTCGGCGCCGCCTGCGGCGGCGGCGGCGGCGGCCACGACCCGATCGCGGCAGGCAACGTGCAAGATTCCGGGGAGCAGCAGCGCCAGTTCGGCCGCTTCGTCGCTCTGTTGCCCGGCCGCGGCCGCGTATCCCCGGCTGACGATCGCCGGCTGGCGGTGGAGGGCCACCAGACGGCGGACGACCCAGGCCACCAAGGGGGTCTTGCCAGTGCCCCCGAGCGTGAGGTTACCGACACCTACGACCGGGAGGCCGGCCGGCGCCGCGGTGAGCCAGCCGCGGTCGTAGGCGGTGTTGCGCAGGGCCATCACCGTCGCCCAGGCGGCGCCGAGCGGAGCCAGGGCGAGACGCGCGAGTGTCGCCGCGGCGCGGGCGTCGGTCCCATCAACGAGTTGCTTGAACGATTCTGCGTCAGGATGAGGCATGAGGTCGATCCGTCGGTCGGCCCGGGCCCCGCGGGCTTGCCAGGAAACGGGAAGTGTAGTGCTTCCGGACCGATCGTGGCGGGCGGCGGTCGTTCCCGGCGGATTTGCCGCTGCCGATCGACGCTGGCCGGCCTCCGGCCAGAGGCTGCCGATATACTTCATGAGGAGCCGGCAGGGGAACCTCTGGGCTTCAGTGACCGACGGGCGAAAAGCCGCGAGGGAACCGTGTCATGGCCAGCGTGTCTTCCAACAGCGCCGAGGCGCTCGTCGTCGGCGGCTGGACTGCCGACGAGGAACAGTCCAACTCCGATCGGTATCTCGTTCGTCGCCTCGAAGCGGCCGGGGCCGATTTCAAGGGGGTGGCGCTGACGAACTTCCTCCTCGCCGCGGCGGTGGCGGCGGCCATTTGGCTGGCGCTCGGGGTTCTGGCCGAACATTGGATCGTTCCCGGTGGACTGCCCCGGGGGGTGCGGTGGGGGTGGCTGGCGGCCGGAGGGCTGGCGCTGGCCGGCGCGGCCGTGCGCTGGCTCCTGCCGTTGGTCCGTTACCGGGTGAATCTCGTCTACGCCGCCCGGGCGATCGAGCGGGAGCATCCCGAGCTCCACAACGATCTGGTCAACACGGTGCTCGTCAAGGCGCATCCCGAGGGGAGCAGCGCCGTCGTCGTGCGATCGTTGGAGAAGCGTGCCGCGAAGCGCCTTGCCGACGTCCCCTCCGACGGGGTCATCGACCGCACGCTCGCCGTCCGTCTGGCGATGCTGTTGGCGGCGTTGGTGGGGCTGGCCTGCCTTTATGAGGTCGTGGCGCCCAAGAGCCTCCTGATCAGCGCGGTGCGGTTGGTGGCGCCGTGGGCTGGGATCGCGGCTCCGTCGCGCGTCCGCGTTGATCCTCCGCGGCTCCATTGGCGGATGCCGGGGGCGGGGGTGGTCGATCCGCAATTCGTCGGCGCCGGTCCTGAGGCGCAGGAGGTGGTGGTTGAGCGGGGATCGGCGACCCTCGTGCGCGGCAGGCAGCTCGTTCTGGCAGCGGCGGTCCGCGGCCTTCGCGGCGGTGAGCAGCCGGTCGTCCATGTCGTGCCGGTGAAGGACGACGGCTCCCATGATCCCGCCGGCACCCCCTGGCGGATCGACATGGTCCGTGGGGCCGGGGAAGGGGAGGCCGCCAGGTCGTTCACGGCCTTCCTCCCTGATGCGGTGCGCGGATTGGAGAACTCGATCGAGCTCACGATCGCCGCCGGTGACGCCCGCAGCGAGCCGGTGCGTCTGATCGTCGTCGATGCCCCGTCGCTCTTGGTGCGCGAGGCCCGCTACGACTTCCCCGCCTACATCGCCCGGGCTCCGGAGACGGTCGCCTGGCAGGGGGATTTGAAGGCGCCCGAAGAGACGCAGGTGACGCTCATCGCCGAATGCAACCAGCCGATCGACGCGGCCTGGATCGATTTCGCCTGCGACGGCCAGCGCGATCTGAAGATGAAGGTCGGGGCGAGCGATCTGACGCGGGCCTCGGTGACCTTCCAGCTGCGGATGAATGCCGACCGGACGGCGCCGGAGCATGCGACCTATCGTCTCCTCTTCCAACCCCGGGGGGCGAACCAAGGGGAGCCCGAAGCGATCGTCACCGAGCCGATGGAGCACCGCATTGAGGTCGTCGCCGACCTCGCCCCGGAAGTGACGATCGAAGCGCCCACCGATTCGCCGCTCGCGGTGCCGCGTGATGCCCCCGTGCCGGTCCGGGTGCGGGCCCTCGACCCCGACCACGGGTTGTCGCGGGTGGTGATCGAGACCCGCATCGATGGCGGCCGGGCCGTGCCCCCGATGCCGCTCCTCGAGGTGGTGAAGCAGGGGCCCTTCAAGGGCACGGCCCGGCTCGTCCCCTTCAATCTCGGCGCTGAGGCGGGGTCGGTGTTGCAGTACCGCGCCGTCGCCACCGACAACCGCCCCCAGCAACCGAACGTCTCCGTCACGCCCTGGCAGGAATTGAGGATCGACGAGAAGGCGGCTCCGCAGCCCGACGAGCCCGAACCCGATCTGCCCAACGACTCGAAAAAGGGGCGGCCGGGCGAGGACCGTTCTGACGACTCTGATCGTGCCGACGATGGGGGCGATGCCGAACAGGACGGGGGCGCGCAGCCGGAGGACGGCCGGGATCAGGATCGTCAGGATCGTCAGGGCGACGGCGGCGACGGCGGCGACGGTGCGGAGGACGGGGCTGGCCAACGGCGACCTGACGACGGCGGCCGCGACGATGGTGCGTCTGGAGACCAAGACCAGCCAAACCAAAACCAAGACCAGCAAAACCAAGACCAGCAGCAGCGTGGCGCCCCCGCTGATCGAAAGCGACCCGACCGGCAGCGCAGCGACGACGGATCGAACCCTCCTCCACCAGGAGAACAGGGACAACCGGGGGCGTCAGGCGGTGGTGACGATCAACAGGGGGATGGCAAGCAACAGCGCCCCGGCAACGACCAGAGCCCCAAGGGCTCCAAGCCGGGGAAGAACGGCAGTCCGCAGCAGGGAGCCGACGGCGGAGATTCCGGCGACCAGCAAGGGAGCGGGCAGAAGCCTGGCTCGCAGCCGCAGGGGCGCGAGGGGAAGGGACGCGACCAGACGGGCGAGGACGAAGGGCAAGGGGAAGGACAGCAGCGCGAGGGAGGGGAGAAGCCCCAGCCCGGTGCGAAGCCGTCGCCGTCCGGTGGAGCGGGTAAGAAGCGCCAAAACGATGCTGTCGCGGCCGACGGCACGAATGACGGCGAGGCGATGGATCGGATCCTCGAGCACCAGCGCCGTGAGTCGGAGCGCGGAGAAGCCGGCGAGACGGTGAAGCGTCAGCCGAAGGAAGGTAAGCAGGGTGAGGGCCAGCAGGGTGAAGGCCAGCAGGGTGAGGGCCAGCAGGGTGAGGGCCAGCAGGGTGAGGGCCAGCAGGGTGAGGGCCAGCAGGGTGAGGGCCAAAAGGGTGAGGGCCAGAAGGGTGAGGGCCAGCAGGGTGAGGGCCAAAAGGGTGAGGGCCAGAAGGGTGAAGGCCAGCAGGGTGAAGGCCAGCAGGGTGAAGGCCAGCAGGGTGAAGGCCAGCAGGGTGAGGGAGAAGGGAGTGGTGGTGAGGGAGAGCAGGGTGAGGGGGGAGAGAAGCCCGGCGGTAAAGCCAAGCCCGGCAGCGATCCATCTCAGCCTGGGCCCAAAGCACCGCCACGAAATGCCCAGGCCGGCGGGGCGAAGGAAGGCGATCAGGAAGGGGGCGGCGGGGCCGAGCCCGACCAACCGCCCGACGGACAACCCGGATCAGCCGCAAGCCCGACGGGGAGAGGCGGATGGTCCAATGGCGATGGAACAGCCCCCGACAAGGAGCCCAGCCGCGACGGCGACGCCCCCAAGACCGAAGCCGAATGGGGGGATCAGGACACCGCGCATGCCCGCAACGCTGCCGATCTGGCGGTTCGGAGCTTGAAGGACGATCTCGACAAGGGGAGGACGGATCTTCTCGACGAGCTCGGCTGGACGCGCGATCAGGCGCGGGCCTTCCTCCAGCGATGGGAGGCGATGCGGTCCCTCGAAAAGAGCAATGATCCGGTCAAACGGAGCGAGTTCGATCGGGCGGTGCGGAGCCTCGGTCTGCGGGCCGAGGGGGCCCGCAGTGCCAGGGATGTGCCGGCGGACGTGAAGGGGGGGCAGGCGGAGGGGCGACGAAGCCGGCCGCCGAGCGAATATCGGGAGCAGTTCAAGGCCTATACCCAGGGGACAACCGGAGAATGACCAAGGTGTTCGATGGCCCGCGGTACCTCGTCGCCTTCGATCCGAAGCGAGTCCAGCACTGTTTCACCGACGTCCTCGTCCTCGGGGGGGGTGTGGCCGGGCTCCGTGCCGCGCTGGCGGTCGACCCTTCGCTTTCGGTCACCGTCGTCACGAAGGACGATCTTCTGACATCGTCCAGCCAATGGGCACAGGGGGGGATCGCGGGGGTCGTTGATCCGGAGGATCGCTTCGACAACCATGTCGCCGACACGCTCGTGGCCGGCGTCGGGCTGTGTCACGACGGGGTGGTCGATTCGGTCGTACGCGAGGCGCCACAGCGGATCGCCGAATTGATCGCCTGGGGGACAAAGTTCGACGAGCGTGACGGCCTGCTCGAACTGGGGCGTGAAGGGGGGCACAGCCATCACCGCATCGTCCACGCCCTCGGCGACGCCACCGGCCGGGAGGTGATGCGGGCGATCATCGAACGGGTCCGGGGGCTCGACCACATCGCGATGTGGCCCGGCACGTTCTCCATCGACCTCCTCACGCACGAAGGGATCTGCCGGGGGGCGCTGGTGTGGAACGGCGCGCATGGCAAGACGCTTGTCTGGGCCCGGCGCACGATCCTCGCCACCGGGGGGGCCGGCCAGCTCTACCGGGAATCGACCAATCCTGAGGGGGCCGTCGGCGACGGGATGGCGCTGGCGTGGCGCGCTGGGTGCGAGCTCCGCGACATGGAGTTCATGCAGTTCCATCCGACGGTCCTTTACATCGCCGGCGGTTCTCGCAGCCTGATCACCGAGGCCGTCCGCGGTGCCGGTGCATGGCTCGTCGATCGCGATGGCCACCGGTTCATGCCCGACTTCGATCCCCGCGCCGAACTCGCCCCCCGCGATGTCGTGTCGCGGGCGATCACCGTCGTCATGGCCCGCACCCACCACTCCAACGTCTACCTCGATCTGTCGCATCTCGATGCTGCCAGGGTGCTCGCCCGGTTCCCGGGGATGGCCCAGATCTGTGCGAAGTTCGGTCTCGATCTCGCCCGGGATCGGATCCCGGTGCGGCCGGGGGCCCATTACATGGTCGGAGGGGCCGTCGTCGACGCCATCGGCCAGACGACCCTGCCGGGATTGTTCGCCGCCGGCGAGGTGACGTCGAGCGGCCTTCACGGCGCCAACCGGCTGGCGAGCAACAGCTTGTTGGAGGGGCTTGTCTACGGCGCGAGGGCGGGGAGTGCCGCCAGCGCCGAGATTCTCGCCGGACCGCCCGAGGATTTCCGTGTCCCCCCGCTTGCCAATCCGCGCGTTGCCGACACCCGTGGCGCCCTCGACCTGGCCGATATCCGCAACTCTCTCCGCAGCCTGATGTGGCGGCATGTCGGCGTGGAGCGGATCGGCGACTCGCTGACCGAGGCCCTCGACACGGTCGAGGGCTGGTGCCGGTATGTCTTGCCGCGGCAATTCTCCGATCCGGCCGGATGGCAGCTCCAAAACATGCTCGAAGTCTCCCGGCTCATGATCCGCTCGGCCCTGGAGCGGGAGGAGACCCGCGGCGTGCATGTCCGTCGTGACCATCCCGCCACGCTCGACGACTGGCTGTGCCATGTCGCCTGGCGGAGGGGCACTGCCGGACCGTGGCGCGAACCACTTCCCGGCGGGAGCGCCGTCCCCGCCTGACGGGGCTTCCCGGGGCTGCGGCCGGCGCGGCCGCCACGGGCCCGCGGTGGGGCCGGGTGGGGCCGGGGGATTGCCCAGCGGGGGCTCCACACCCCAGAATAGGGTGTTTCGTCATCCCTCCACCAGTCCGGCAGCCCATCAGCCATGTCTGAAACGAACAGTCCTGGCGGAGAAGCCATGATCGAGGCCGACGGCCTCTGCAAGTATTACGGTTCCTTCATCGCCATCGAGGATGTTTCGTTCCGCGTGCCGCGGGGCGAGGTCGTGGCGTTCCTCGGGCCCAACGGTGCGGGCAAGAGCACGACGATGAAGATTCTCACCGGCTATCTGGCCCCTTCGACCGGGACGGCGCGGATCGCCGGTCACGACATGTCGACCGACCGCCTCGCCGGGGCGACCAGGCTCGGCTATCTGCCTGAGAATGGCCCGCTCTACCCCGACATGACGCCGCGGACGCTCCTCGAATTTTTTGCCGATGCCCGGGGCATGAAGAAACGGCAGAAGGAGGAGCGCATCGAGGCAGTGGTCAAGCAGTGCCAACTCGGAAGCGTGATCGGCAAGGCGATCTCAAAGCTCTCCAAGGGCTACCGGCAGCGTGTCGGCATGGCGCAGGTGCTCCTCCACGAGCCCGACGTGCTGATCCTCGACGAGCCGACCAGCGGCCTCGATCCGAACCAGATCCGCGAGGTGCGCGAAACGATCCGCCGTCTGGGTGAGAAAAAAACGATTCTCCTCTCCACGCACATCCTCCAAGAGGTCGACGCCTTGGCGGATCGTGTGATCCTCATCGCCGAGGGGCGGAAGCGGTTCGACGGCACGCCCCGGGATCTCGTCCGAGACGGCCGTGGGCTCGACGAACACTTCTACGAGATGACCCGTTCGGCGTGACGCCGGGCCGGGTCCGGGCGGTGGTGTTCCCCGCGGGGCGGGCCGGCACCTGCCCATCACCACCCCGGGCCGGGGTGGCCGCATCGATCAACGACATTCAACCGATCCGTTCAACAGCAAGTCCGGGGAAGCATCATGAACTGGCACGTTATCGACGCGGTGTTCAAGCGGAACTTCGTCGCCTACTTTTCCAGTCCCACCGGCTACGTTTTCATCTGTGTGTTCGTGCTACTCGGGTCGCTGGCGGCGTTCTGGCCCCCTGAATTCTTCAACTCCAACCTCGCCAATCTCGACCAGCTCAACCGCTACCTCCCCTTCATCCTCCTCGTCTTCATCCCGGCGATCACGATGAGCGTGTGGGCGGACGAGCGCCGTCAGGGGACCGACGAGCTGCTGCTGACGATCCCGGCGAGCGACTGGGAGGTGGTGTTTGGGAAGTATCTCGCCACGGTCGGGATCTACACCGTCGCCTTGATGTTCTCCTGCATCTGCAATCTCATCATCCTCCTCCGCTGGGGCACCCCCGACGGAGGCCTGTTTCTCACCAACTACCTCGGCTACTGGTTTGTCGGGCTGTCGATGCTCGCCATCGGGATGGTGGCGAGCTTCCTTACCAGCAACCTCACCGTCGCCTTCATCCTCGGGCTGATCCTCAACGCGCCGCTCGCCGTCGCCGATCAGGCGGTGACGGTCATGGATCCGAAGATGGCCGATCGGGTCCGGGCCTGGAGCCTGGCGGAGAACTTCTCCGATTTCGGCCGCGGGATAGTCAGCGTGTCGTCGGCCGTGTTCTTTCTCGGGATCGTGGCCGTGGCCCTGTACATCGCCATGGTGCTCATCGGCCGCCGCCACTGGGCCGGGCGCCGCGACGGCGCCAAGCTCGGAGTCCATTTCGCATTGCGGGCGCTGGGGCTGGCTGGAGTGGCGCTGGGGTCGGTGCTCGCCTGCCGGGCGATGGATGTCCGCCACGACCTTTCCGCGGAGCAGATCAGCTCTCTCTCGGCCGATACGCGCAAGCTCCTGGCGGAGTTCGATCCCCCTCGCCCCGTGGAGATCACCGCCTACGTCAGCCCGAGCGTCCCCGAGGAATACACCCAGACGCGGCTGACGCTCCTCAACATGCTCCGGCAGTTCGAGCGACTCGGCCGTGGCAAGGTGAACGTCCAGGTGGTGTCGGCCGAGCCGAAGACCGATGCCGCGGCCCTGGCCAGGCAGCAGTTCGGCATCGAGCCGGTCAAGGTTAGTTCGCGGGTCCGCGGCACGTACCGCGACGAGGACATCTTCCTCGGCTGTGCCTTCACCAGCGGCCTCGAGAAGGTCGTCGTGCCGTTCTTCGACAAGGGCACGCCGGTCGAGTATGAGCTGATCCGCTCGATCTCCACCGTGGGCAACGAGGGGCGCAAGCGCCTCGGCGTGCTCACGACCGACGCCGATCTGTTCGGCGGCGTCGACATGATGACCGGCCAGCAGCGGCCCCGGCAGGCGATCGTCGACGAGCTCGAGAAGCAATACGACGTCGTCCAGGTCGATGCCACGGCGCCGATCACCGAAAAATACGACGTCCTCCTCGCGGTCCAGCCGTCGACCCTCGGCCCGGAGCAGATGGGGCATCTCGTCGCCGCGGTGCGGGAGGGCCAACCGGTGGCGATCTTCGAGGATCCGCTCCCCGTCCTTATGACGGGCGTACCGGGGACCGACCAGCCGCGACGCGGACCCGGGGGGCCGATGGCGATGTTCCAGCCCCAGGGGCAGCCGAAGGGGGAGATTGGTCTCCTCTGGCAGGTGCTCGGCGCGAAGCCCGCGGCGCGGGAGGGGCGGCCGGCGATGGGGCAGATGGGAGCGGGGTCGCTCGTCATCTGGCAAGACTACAACCCCCATCCGAAGCTCCAGATGCCGCATGAGTTCGTGTTTATCGACAACGATCTCGGCCTCGGGTCAGGCCTCGCCGATGCCTTCAGCCAGACCAGCGCCGTGACGGCCGGCCTCCAGGAAATCCTCTTCCCCTTCCCCGGCGCCGTCTCGAAAGACGACTCCGCCGATGTCGACTGGACGCCGCTGGTCCAGACGAGCACGCGATCCGGGACGATCGAGGTCGAGCAGGTGATGCGCAACCGCGGCGACAAGGCGCAGTTGCAGGTCTTCGAGAAGCAGGGGAAGCAGGCGATGGTCCTCGCCGCTGCGATCGAGCGCCGGCCCCCGGCCGGCAGCGAGGGGGCCCTGGTCAAGGCCGTCATCGTCGCCGACATCGATCTCCTCGATGGCCGGATCTTTGGTCTGCGGAACCGTCAGGATGAGGTCTTCGGGCTCGATTTCGACAACGTCACCTTTGCCCTCAACATCCTCGACTCGCTCGCCGGCGACGAGCGGTTCCTCGAGATCCGCAAGCGGAAGCCGAAGCACCGTACGCTCGAGCGCATCGAGGCGACCGTCGCCGACGCGCGGGAGCAGGCCGACACGGAGCGGCAGAAGTTCATCGAGCAGTGCGACCTCGCCGAGCGCGAGGCGAACGGCCAGCTCGAGAAGGAGGTGGGGGATTTCGAACGGAAGATCAAGGAGCTCGAGGCCAGTGGCGACGCCGATCCGCAAGCCGCGATGCAGATGATGCAGCAGTTGGCCGCAAAGCGAGCGCTGGCGCAGCGGCGCCTGGAGACGAAGACCGAGCAGCTCACCCGGCAGCGCGACATCGAGATGGAGAAGGTCGAACGCCAACTCGGCGCTAAGGTTCGACAGGAGCAGGACCGGCAGAAGTGGCTGGCGGTGCTCCTGCCGCCGATCCCGCCGCTGGTGGTAGCGTTCTTCGTCTACTTCCGCCGCCGGGCCCAGGAGCGCGAGGGCGTGGCGAAGACGCGGCTGCGGTGAGCGACCAAGACCGTCGGCCCCTGTGACACGAGAGCCGACCGAGACGAGAGCCGACCGACACGGGACAGTTCCCCGGAGAGAAGGATCATGGCAGACGACCACAAGGCCCGGAATCATCACGATCGCAACGACGTACCTCCGTCCCTTCCCATCGGGGGAGCTGGCGCCCGGGTTCGTCGCCGGGTGGAGGAGGACGCCGGCGGGGTGTCACGCGGCATCTGGGGAAGAACCTCGCTGTTCCTCCTCGCTGGTGCGGGCATGCTCCTCCTCGGCTTTCTGGCGCAGCCGCGCTATAAAAGCCGTGAGGTGAAGCCCGAGGCGGAGCGAATCCTCTTCCCCGAGCTCACCGACGTCCAGAGGGCCGCCAGCCTCGAGGTGGTGAAGTACGACGAAGAGCTCGCGACCCTCCAGCCGTTCAAGGTGATCCAGGCCGGCGGGGTGTGGGTGCTTCCGTCGCACCAGAACTATCCGGCCGATGCCAAGGAACACCTCGCCGCGGCGGCGACGGAGCTGGTCGATCTTCAGTCGCTCGACGTCGTCAGCACATCGGCGGCCGATCACGAGACCTACGGCGTCATCGAGCCCGATCCGGAGAAGATCAAGCCGGGCATGACCGGCGTCGGCGAGCTGATCGAGATCCGCGATGCCGGTGGGAGCAAGCTGGCGCGCCTCGTTGTCGGCAAGGAGGACAAACGGCCCGGGCCGTCCGCCGCCGGGGGGAAGAAGCTCCGGTTCGTGCGCAAGGCGGGGCAGGATCCGGTCTACCGCGTCGAGATCGACACCTCGAAGTTCACGACGCGCTTCGACGACTGGATCGAGAAGGACCTCCTCAAGCTCTCGCCGTGGGACGTGCGGCGGGCTGTGCTCGACGACTACTCGCTCGGCGCGCTCGAGTCGGAGGGGAGGATCCGTGTTCAGCAAAATCGCAAGGACCGCATCGAGGTGGCCTACGACGACAAGGACCAGCAGTGGACCCTCGTCGGACTCGAGGCCTTCGCCGGCGGCGCCGAGCCGAAGCTCGAGACCCTCGGCGACGGGGAGGAGCTTGCCGCGCCGCGGCTCAATGATCTGCGCAACGCCCTTGGCGACCTGAAGATCGTCGACGTCGTCCGCAAGCCGGCCGGCCTCTCCGCAGAGCTCAAGGCGGAGGAGAAGTTCACCGCCGACGAGGAGGCGGTGCGCTCGATGCAGCAGCGTGGCTTCCTGCCGCTGAAGTCAGGCGACATCCTCTCCACCGATGGCGAGACGATTGTCGGGATGAAGGACGGCGTCGAATATGTGCTCCGGTTCGGCGCCGGCACCTCCGTCGGCAGTGGCACCGGCACGGATGTGGTGGCGGACGAGTCGACAGGGCGATATCTCCTCGTCATGGCCCGGTTCAACGAGGGTCTCCTCGAGAAACCGCTCCTCGAGGAGGTGCCGGCCGACGGCGGCGAGCCAGCCGGGGCCGGCGGCAAGGAGCCCGCCGCCGAGGCCCAGGGGGATGCCGCCGACCAACTCAAGGCGGCCGACGAAGCGGAGGCCAAGGCCCAGGCAGCGCTCGAGGGGCGCCGTGCCGTGGAACGGGAAAACCGGCGGCGCCAGGACGACTACGACGCGAAGGTGAAGGCGGTCCAGCGCCGTGTCCGCGAGCTCAATGCCCGGTTCGCCGACTGGTACTACATCGTGCCGGAGAAGGAGTTCGCGAAGATCCGTCTCAATCGGGCCGCGGTCGTGCAGCCAAAGGGGACCGATGCCGCCGATGCCGGGCCGCCGGGGGGAGGATTGCCCTTCGGTGCCGGTGGGGGGCCTCCCTTGGGTCGCCCCAGAGCCCGCCCCGCGCCGACGCCCCCGGCGGCTGAGCCAGCCCCGCCGGCAGACGCCCCGGTCGAGGCCGCAGCGCCGGCCGCCGATGCCCCCGCCGATGCCGACACGGCACCCCCGGCCCCCGCAGGGGAGGAGACTCCTCCAGCCCCGGTCGGGGACACCACCCCGCCGGCAGACGCGCCCGCTCCCGGCCCGACTGAGCCCGCCGCGCCTGTCGATGTCCCGGTGCCTCCCGCGACACCGGAGCCCGTGCCACCGGCCGGATCGTGATGTCTGACATCTTCACGTCGCCCCGCGCGTCGCGGTTCGGCAGGACCACCGGCTTCCGGCTCCGCGGGGTCGGGCATGCCGTTCCGGATGAAGTCGTCACCAACGAGGACCTCGCCCGGCTCGGCTGTGATGCCCAGTGGATCCTCGAACGGACCGGGATCCGCGAGCGGCGGCACGCGCCGGCGTCGATGGCCACCAGCGATCTCGCCACGGCGGCGGGGCGCGACCTGTTCCGCAACACCGGCGTTTCCCCGGCGGACGTCGATCTCCTCGTCCTCGGCACGTTCACCCCCGATATGTCGATCCCGTCAACCGCCTGCATCGTCCAGGAAGGGCTCGGCATCGAGGCACCGGCGATGGACGTGACGGCGGCCTGTGCCGGATTCGTCTACGCCCTGATCACGGCCGCACAGTTTGTCGCCACCGGAGCCAGCCGCCACGCCCTGGTGATCGGTGCCGATACCAACTCCCGCGTCGTCGATCCCGACGACGTCAAGACCTGGCCGTTGTTCGGGGACGGCGCGGGGGCGGTGCTCCTGGAGCGGATCGAGGATCCTGCCGCGGGCGAACAGTACGGGCTCCTCTCCTTCGCGCTCGGGGCCGATGGCCGCGGTGCCGGCCTCCTCGTTTGCCCGATGAGCGGCTCACGCCAGCCGGTGAGCGCCGAGGGGTTGGCCCGGCGCGAGCAGTTCATGCGGATGGACGGCCGGGCCGTCTTCAAGTGGGCCATCCGCCTGGCCGAGGAGAATCTCCGTGCCGTGGTCGATTCCGCCGGCCTCACGCTCGACGACATCGATTGCTTCGTCCTCCATCAGGCGAATCTGCGGATCATCGAGGCGACGCGGCAGGCCCTCGGCGTGTCGGCCGATCGGTTTGCCGTCAACATCGACCGCTACGGCAACACCTCGAGCGGTTCGATTCCGCTGGCGATCGACGAAGCCTGGCGCGAGGGGCGCGTCGGGCCCGGGAGCACGATTGCCGTGTGCGGGTTCGGCGGTGGCCTCGCCTGGGGGAGCGCCGTGTGGCGGCTGTGACAGGCCAACCCCCCCGCACCCGGCTCGGCGCGCGGCCCATGATCCCTTTCCCCCGTTTCCCCTGAAGGATTCTCCCCGCATGGACCGCAGCGATACCGACGGCGCCCTCAAGGCCCGCAGAGAGATACCGGTGGGGGATACCTGGGATCTCGCCAGCTTGTTCGCCTCCGACGGGGCGTGGGAAGAGGCTCTGGCGGCCTGGGAGGGGATGATCCCCCGATTTGGCGCCTTCGCCGGCACGCTCGGCCGTTCGCCGGAGGATCTCGCCAGCTGCCTCGGCTATGACATCGAGGTCGACCGGGTGGGGGACCGGCTCGGCACCTACGCGCATCTGCGGGCCAGCGAGGATCAGGCCGCTCCGGAGCCGCAGAGGATGGTGGGGCGTTTCCAGCATGTCGCCACGTCGTTGGCGGAGAAGACGAGCTTTCTCCGGCCCGAGATCCTCGGCATCGATCCGGCGACGCTCGCCGCCTGGCTCGAACTGCCGATCCTGACGCCCCACTCCATCGGCCTCGAGCGGCTCGTTCGCACCCGTCCGCACGTCCTTTCGGAACGGGAGGAAAAACTGCTCGCCATGCAGGGGACGTTCGCCGGGACCGCCGCCAAGGTCTTTCGGCAGCTCACCGACGCCGACATGAAGTTCGGCTCGGTCGTGGACGGCAAGGGGAGATCGTTGGAGCTCTCCAACGCCACCTTCTCGACGTTCCTCCTCGATGCCGATCGGGGCGTGCGCCGGACCGCCTTCCACCAGCTCTACGACGAGTATGCCGCCCATGCCAATACGCTCGCCGCCGCCCTCTCCGGCTCGGTGGAGCGGGATGTCTACGCCGCCCGGGTGCGCCACCATCCCACCGCCGTCAGCGCCGCGCTGTTCAACGACAACATCCCGGTGGCGGTGTACGACCAGCTCGTGGCCGCCGTCCGCGCGCATCTCCCCGTCGTTCACCGCTACTACGATCTTCGCCGCCGTCTCCTCGGCCTCGATGAGATCCACCATTACGATTGCTACGTCCCACTCGCCCAGGATGTGCCCCTACGGCACACCTGGGACGAGGCGGTGGAGCTTGTCGTCGGTGCCCTTGAGCCCCTCGGTGCCGAGTATCGCCGCCGCCTCGAGGCGGGCTTGAGGGGGCGGTGGTGCGACCGCTACCCGAACGCCGGCAAGCAGTCCGGGGCCTTTAGCTCCGGCACCTATGATTCCGATCCCTACATCCTCATGAACTTCCAGGAGGAGGGGATCGACCACGTGTTCACGCTCGCCCACGAGGCGGGGCATTCGATGCACACGCGGCTCTCGGCGGAGGCCCAGCCCTACCAGCTCGCCGGCTACACGATCTTCGTCGCCGAGGTAGCGAGCACGTTCAACGAGCAGCTCCTCGCCCGGGCGCTCCTGTCTAGGGCGCGAACCCCGCGCGAGCGGGCGGCGATCCTCGCCCGGGAGATCGACGGCATCCGGGCCACGATCATCAGGCAGACGATGTTCGCCGAGTTCGAGCGGCTGACACACGCCTCGGCCGAAGCCGGTCAGCCGCTGACGCTCGAGCACATCCGCGGTCTCTACCGGGGACTGCTCGATGCCTATTTCGGACCCCGGTTCGTCATCGACGACCAGCTCGAACTGGAGTGCCTGCGGATCCCCCACTTCTACAGCCCGTTCTACGTCTACAAGTATGCCACCGGATTGTCGGCCGCGATCGCCCTCGCCGAACGGGTGGCCGGCGGTGGCCAAGCGGAGCTCGACGCCTATCTGGGGTTCCTCCGCGGCGGCTGTTCGCGGTGGTCGCTCGAACTGCTCCGCGATGCGGGCGTCGATCTCGAGCGGCCGGAGCCGGTGGCCACGGGCTTGACGAGATTTGCCTCGCTCGTCGACGAGCTGGAGGCGACGCTCCTCGATTGAGTGGCTGACCGGCGTGCGTGGTACACTGTGGCTCATTCCGGAGTCTCTGCCGCCGATGCCCCACCCCGAAACCGAGCCCCTCGGGTCGGTCGATTCGTTCGCGTCGTACCGCGTCCCAGCCGGCTCACACGACGAGTTCTCCTCGGCAGGCGAGCCCCGCCCCCACTGGCGGCGGCTGGCGTCGATTTTCCGGCAGTGGAATCCGGCGGAGCTGTCCGAGCGCTGGGAGCAGGCGCGGCGGCTGATCCGCGACAACGGCGTCACCTACAACATCCACGAGGATGCCCAGGGGGGGCAGCGTCCGTGGGTCCTCGATCCGATCCCGTTGGTGATCGCGGCGGACGATTGGCAGGGGATCGAAGCGGGGATCCGCCAACGACTGCGCGTCCTCGACGCCCTCCTCGCCGATCTCTACGGCCCCCAGCATCTCCTGAAAGAACAGGTATTGCCCGCCGAGCTCGTCCTCGGCCATCCGGCGTTCCTCCGCTGTTGCCACGGCATCCGGTTGCCAGGAGGGCGTCATCTCCATCTCCACGCCTCCGTGCTCGCTCGCCACGGTGACGGTCGTTGGCACGTGCTCGGCGATCGCACCGGCGTGCCGCACGGGCTCGGCTACGCGCTCGAGAACCGGCTCGTCGTCTCGCGACTCCTCCCGACCGCGTTCCGCGAGTCACACGTGGAGCGATTGGCCCCCTTCTTCATTGGCCTGCGGTCGATGCTCCGGGCGCTCGACACCGGGCGGGACGTCCCGCGGATTGCGCTGTTCAGCCCCGGGCCTTCGAGCCCGACCTGGTTCGAGGATGCCTACCTCGCCCGCTACCTGGGGCTGCCGCTGGTCGAGGGGGGCGATCTCGCCGTTCGCGAGGACCGTGCCTGCCTGAAGACACTCGGCGGGCTCGTGCCGATCGACGTTCTCCTCCGCCGCGTCGTCGATCGTGAATGCGATCCGCTCGAGTTGGACAGCGGCGCTTTGGCCGGCACCCCGGGGCTCCTGCAGGCGGTGCGCGGTGGCCGCGTGGCGCTGGCCAATCCGCTCGGCAGCGCGCTGGTGGAGTCGCCCGGGTTTATGGGCTACATCCCCGCCGTCGCCCGTCGTCTCCTCGGCGAGGAGTTGCTCCTTCCGTCGCCGCAGTCGTGGTGGTGCGGCCGCCCTGACGGGCTCTCCCATGTCTTGGCCCGGCTCGACGACCTTGTCATCGAGCCGGTCGTCGCGATTCCGGGGGGGCCGAAGCGCTACGTGCCGAAGCTCCTCGATGCCGCGGGGCGCGAGGCGCTGATGAACCGCATCCGGGCCCGCCCCGGCGACTGGGTGGGGCGGGAGATCGTCGAGCGGTCGGTTGCCCCCTGCTGGGATGGCGGCCGGGTGGTGGCGGCGCCGGTCGTCCTCCGGCTGTTCTCCGCAGCGACCCCCGAGGGACCGATCGTGATGCCGGGGGGATTGGCGCGGCTCACGCTCCGTGGGGGCGGAGCGGGGGAACTGGCGATGGACTCCGGGCAGGGATCGAAGGATGTCTGGGTCCTTTCCCCGGGGCCGGTGCAACCGATTTCCCTCCTTCCGCCCCCCGGTCAACCCGTCCCCCTGCGGCGCAGCGGCACCGACCTTCCCAGCCGCGTCGCCGACCATCTCCATTGGCTCGGTCGCCATGTCGAGCGTGCGGAGTCGGCGGCGCGCCTGCTGCGGACCGTGTCGGCGCGGGTCGCCTCCGAGAGCACGCTCGAGAGTGCCGCGGCGGTCGCCCGCCTCCTCGCCACGCTCGCCGAGCCCCCCGTCGTCCGCCCCGAGTGGCAGGAGCCTGGTCGGCCGGAGACGCCGACGGAGATCGCCGCCGAGGTGCAGTCGCTGGTGTTCGACGAATCGCGCCCGACGAGCGTCGCGGCCTCGATCCGGGCGATGTGGCAGATGGCCAGTGTCGTCCGCGACAGGATCTCGATCGATTCCTGGAAGATCCTCTCCCGTCTTCGCCGCGACGGGCTGGCCGACGTCCGCGCTGGGGCTGGCGGGACACCGGTCGTGCTCGTTCATGACGGCGACGTGCTCTCCTTCCTCGACATGCTGATCCTCGATTTCTCTGCCTTCGCCGGCCTTGGTACCGAGAGCATGACGCGCGGTCCGGGCTGGCGGTTTCTCGACATGGGGCGCCGCCTCGAACGGGCCACCGGCATGGTGCACCTCCTCCGGAGCACCATCGTGACGGCGCGGGCCGACGAGCAGCGGATCGACGAGATGCTCCTTGAGATCGCCGACAGTTCGATGACCTACCGCAACCGCTACCTCGGCACCCTCCAGGCTGCCCCGCTGATCGACCTCCTCCTCACCGACGAGACGAATCCCCGCAGCGTCGGCTTCCAGATGGCGGCGCTCGAGGCCCATGTCGGTGCCCTCCCCCGCGACAGCGGCTCGCCGGTCCTCGCCGACGATCAGCGGGCGGCGATGGCGGCCACGGGGCTGCTCCGTCTCGCCGATGTCTCGGCCCTGGTCGTCCCCGATTCGGACGGCGCCCGTGGGCAGCTCGACCGGCTGTTGGTGCGGCTCGACGGCCATCTCCGCGATCTGTCGGTCGCGATTACCCACCGTTACCTTGTCCACGCCATGCCGCGCCGGCGTCTCGGCGACCTGATGGAGTCGAGTGATGCCAGCGAATGAAGTCATCCCCCAAGTGATCGTGGTCGGTCGGCCGAACGTGGGGAAGTCGAGCCTGTTCAATTGGCTGATCGAGAAGCGGATCGCCATCGAGGACCCAACCGCCGGCGTCACCCGTGACCGGCTCGTCCAGCGGGTGAGCCTCGAGGACCGGGTCTTCGACCTCGTCGACACCGGCGGCATGGGGTTCGACGATCCCGATGGGCTCACCACCCAGATCGATGCCCAGATCACCTCCGGGCTGACGACGGCGGCGCTGATCGTGTTTGTCGTCGAAGTCCGCAGCGGCCTCCTCCCCGCCGATCGTGATGTCGCGCGGCGGGTGCGGTCCACCGGTGCGCCGGTGTTGCTCGTGGCCAACAAGGCCGACGATTCGAAGTACGACCTCCTCGCCCATGATTTCGACGCGCTCGGCTTCGGCCCGCCGCTGGTGGTCAGCGTCCGGCAGAACCGCAACCGCGCTGAACTGATCGAGGAGATCGTCGCGCATCTCCCCGAGGCCTGGCCCGAGGAGGCCGATGGGGCGGGCTTGCCGGAGATGAAGCTGGCGATCGTGGGGCGCCGCAACGTGGGAAAAAGCACTTTCACCAACGCGCTGGCGCACGAGGATCGCGTGATCACCAGCCCGATTGCCGGCACCACGCGCGACAGCATCGACGTCCGCTTCGAGGTCGACGGCCACTCGTTCCTGGCCATCGACACGCCGGGCCTGCGGCGGACGAAGAGCCGGAAGACGGACCTCGACTTCTATTCCACCCACCGCGCCGAACGGAGCATCCGGCGGGCCGACGTCGTGCTCCTGTTCCTCGACGCCTCCGAGCCGATCGGGCGGGTCGACAAGCAACTCGTCGACACGATCCTCGAGGAGGCCAAGCCGGTCGTGTTCGTGATCAACAAATGGGATCTTTATGCCGGCGAGGTGGATCGGAAGGAATGGGACGACTACCTCCGCGAGACCTTTCGCTCGATGCCCTGGGCCCCGGTCGAGTTCACCACGGCCACGTCGGGGCGGAACGTGAAAGCGGTCGTCGACACCGCGCAGCGGTTGTTCCGGCAAAGCAGCACCCGGATCCAGACCGCGAAGCTCAACACCGCCATCCGCACCGCCGTCGAAACCAACCATCCCCCCGCCGATCCCCGCGGTCGTCCGGTCCGGATCTATTACGCCACCCAAGTCGAGGTCAATCCGCCGACGATCGTTCTCTCCACGAGCGACCCCCGCGGCATCACCGAGCCCTACAAGCGTTATCTCGTCAATTCCCTGAGGGAGACCACCTTCCTCAAAGAAGTGCCGATTCGCCTCTTCATCCGCGGCCGTGGCTCGGATTCGGCCGCGGAAGAGTGACCCTGGCCCCCGTTTCCCTGCCGCCGTCGGCAGGGTATCCTTGCGAATCGTCTTTGGAAGTTTCCCCCCCGGTCAGGAGTTCCCCTGCGATGAGCGCACCCGTCCGCCCAGGCACCCCCACGAGCACCTTCTCCCGCCGCGACGCCCTCAAGGTCGCCGGAGCGATCGGCGGCACCCTCGCCGCGGTGCCGGTCGTGCACGGGCAAAACCCGTCGAGTGACGTCATCCGCATCGGCCTCATCGGCGCCGGCGGCCGGGGCACCGGTGCCCTTCAACAGTCGCTGTCGGTACCGGGGTCGAACGTCAAGCTGACCGCTATCGGCGATGCCTTCGGCGATCGCATCGACGGTGCCCTGCGGGCCGTCGAGGAGATGAAGGACAAGATCGAATGCCCCGAGGATCGGCGCTTTCAAGGGCTCGACGCCTACAAGCAGGTCCTCGAGCACTGTGACATGGTCATCCTCGCCACGCCCCCTGGCTTCCGGCCGTTCCACTTCCAAGAAGCGGTCAAGGCGGGGAAGCACGTCTTCATGGAGAAGCCGGTGTGCGTCGATAGCTTCGGCGCGCAGGTCTGCCTGACGGCAGCGAAAATGGCCGACGAGAAGAAGCTCAAGGTCGCCGTCGGCCTCCAGCGCCGCTACGAGAACCGCTACCGCGAGACGGTGAAGCGGATCCGCGAGGGGCTCGCCGGCGACATCATCGGCGGGCAGGTCTACTGGAACGGCGGCGGCATCTGGTACCGCAACCGCCAGCCGAACCAAACGGAGATGCAGTTCCAGGTCAACAACTGGTACCACTTCAATTGGCTCTCAGGCGACCACGTCTGCGAGCAGCACGTCCACAACATCGACGTCGCCAACTGGTTCCTCGACGGCGTGCCGGAGTCGGCCTACGGCACCGGTGGCAAGCAAAACCGGGTGCCGGGGCAGCCGAGTGAGATCTATGACCACCACTGCGTCAACTTCGTCTATCCGGGCGGGGTGCGGGTCGCCAGCCAGTGCCGGCAGTTCCCCGGCGGCGACGGTCGGGTCGATGAATACTTCCAGGGGACCAAGGCCCAGGTGCGGATCGGCGAGATCGCCGATTACACCGGCAAGGTGCTGTGGAAGTACCAGGGGGAGAATCCGAATCCCTACCAGGTGGAGCACGACGAGCTCCAGGCGGCGATCCGCAACGACACGCCGCTCAACAACGCCTACTACGGCGCGACGTCGAGCTTCTCGGCCTGCCTGGCCCGCTATGCCACCTACTCCGGCAAGGAAGTGAGCTTCAAGGAAATGATGGAGCGCAATATCCGCACGATGCCGGAGAACATGTCGTGGGACGCCGAGCCGCCGGTCATGCCCGACAAGGATGGCAACTACAAGATACCGATGCCGGCCGACTACAAGCTCGCCTGACCGGCGATCGGCCTGCGGCCCTGCAAGTCCCCAGGGACGGGCCATCATGATCGACGAGCGACCGCCGGGGTAAGCCCCGGCGGTCGCTCTGTTCTTGCCTCGCCCCCCCCGCCACGGTTCCTCCTCGCCCGGAGCCCCGCCCATGACGATCGTTGGAATCCCCAAGGAGACGAAGCGCGACGAGTATCGGGTGGCGCTCCTGCCGGTGGGCGTCGAGGAGTTGGTGCGGGCTGGCCACACCGTGATGGTCCAGCGGACCGCCGGGGCGGGCTCCGGCCTCCCCGACGAGGCCTACCAGGCGTGTGGGGCGCGGCTGGTCGACACGGCCGCCGAGGTGTTTGCCGACGCCGACCTCGTCGTCAAGGTGAAGGAGCCGCAGCGTCCGGAGCTGGCCCTGCTCCGGACGGGGCAGGTGCTGTTCACCTACTTCCACTTCGCCGCCGACCGGGGGCTGACCGAGGGGTTCCTGGCGACGGGTGCCACGGCGGTGGCCTACGAGACACTCCGGGATGACCGGGGCCGGTTGCCGTTGCTCGTGCCGATGAGCGAGGTGGCCGGGCGGATGAGCATCCAGGAGGGGGCAAAATACCTCGAGAAACCGCAGATGGGGAGGGGCATCCTCCTCGGCGGGGTGCCGGGTGTGGCGCCGGCGCATGTCACGATTCTCGGGGCCGGCACGGTCGGTGCCAACGCGGCCAAGGTGGCCGCCGGCTTCGGCGCTAGCGTCGGCCTCCTCGACACGAACCTCGAACGGCTCCGCTACCTCGACGACGTCAGCGCGCCCAACGTCGATGTTCTTTTCTCCGATCGGCACACGATCCGTGAACAACTGCGTCGGGCCGATCTCGTCATCGGCAGCGTGCTGATCCCCGGGGCCCGGGCACCGCATTTGGTCGAGCGCGATGACCTCAAGCTCATGAAGCCGGGGGCGGTCATCATCGATGTGGCGATCGATCAGGGGGGGTGCGTGGCCACCAGTCGTCCGACGACGCACGCCGAGCCGACCTACGTCGTCGACGATATCGTCCACTACTGCGTCACGAACATGCCGGGGGCCGTGGGGCGGACGAGCACCTACGCGCTGTGCAATGCCACACTCCCTTACGTCCTCGATCTGGCCCGGGAGGGGGTGGGGCCGGCCGCGGAACGGAGCGCCGCGATCCGATCTGCCGTGAATGTCTGGCGGGGGGAGCTCGTGCAGCCGGCGGTGGCGGCGGCGTTCGGTCTCCGCTGTGCCGAGCCTCGCTTCGGCCGGTGACAACGCCCGGTTCACAGTCCCGATCCACGCCCATCCAGGAAAAAAATCATGAGCGATCACGACGTGGCAAGCCCGGTGTCGGTGCGCTGGGTGGGGGGGAGCGGAGGGCATCTGGAGCTCCTCGACCAGACCCGGCTCCCCGGGGAGATCGTCTGGGTCGAGTGCCGCAACGTGCCGACCGTGATCGAGGCGATCCGCAGCCTCCGGGTGCGCGGTGCACCGGCCATCGGGATCGCTGGCGGATATGGCGTGGTCGTCGCCGCCACCGAGGCCAGCCAGCAGGGGCTCGATGACGGGCCGGCCGTCGCCCACCTTCTCGCCGCCGCGGAGGAGATTGCGGCCGCCCGGCCGACGGCCGTCAATCTTCGCTGGGCGGTGAAACGTGTCCTCCGTGAGGTCGGTCTGCCGGCTCCTGCCGGCTCTGGCTCGCCGCCGCCGGCCGATTTGGTTGCCTCCCTGCTCCGTGCGGCCACGGAGATCCACGAGGAGGATCGGCGGCTGTGCACCGCGATCGGGCGATACGGCGCCGAGCTGTTGCCGGAGGGGGATGTTCTCACCCACTGCAATGCCGGGGCGCTTGCCACCGGAGGGGACGGAACGGCGCTGGCGGTGATCACAACGGCGTGGGCGGATGGTCGACGCTTCCGCGTCTGGGCCGACGAGACCCGCCCGTTGTTCCAGGGGGCGCGGCTGACGGCCTGGGAGCTCGTCCAGCGTGGCATTCCGGTGACGGTGCTGTGTGACTCCGCCGCCGGGCACCTCCTCGCCACCGGCCGGATCGGCTGCTGCATCGTCGGAGCCGATCGGATCACCGCCGCCGGCGACACGGCCAACAAGATCGGCACGTACGGCTTGGCGGTGCTCGCGGCGGCCCACGGCGTGCCGTTCTACGTTGCCGCGCCGTCGAGCACGTTCGATCTCTCGATCGTCGACGGCACGGAAATCCCGATCGAGCACCGCGCCGCCGCGGAGGTGACGAGCCCCTGGGGGAGAGCGATCGCCCCGCCGGAGGCCGAGGCCTTCAATCCTGCCTTCGACGTCACGCCTGCCCGGCTGATCCGCGGGATCATCACCGAGCGGGGCGTGATCGAGCCGGTGACGCGGGATGCGGTGGCGCGGGTGATTGGGGGGGCGTGAGCGGCCGTCGGCGTGTGCTCCGCGGCAGCCGGATGGACGGCCGCGGCGTCAGCGGATTCCGTCGCGCGCCAGTTCGACGAGCGTCCGCACGAGCACTCCGGTGCCGCCGCCATCGATCCACGGTCGGGGCTTCTCCGCGAACGCCGGGCCGGCGATGTCGACATGCGTCCAGGGAATCCCGCCGACGAACCGCTCGAGGAACTTGGCCGCGGTGATGGCCCCGCCCCACCGTCCGTCGCCAACATTCTTGATGTCAGCTACGTCGCCACGGATCTGCTCGTCGAATTCCGGGTACATCGGCAGCTGCCACACCGGCTCCCCGACGGCCCGCGCCGCGGCGGCGATCTGGTCACACCAGGCTTGGTCGTTGGTGAACAGGCCGGCGACGTCGTGGCCGAGGGCCACCATGCAGGCCCCCGTCAGGGTGGCGGCGTCGACGATCCTCTGGGGGGCCATTTCCCGGACGAC
>CAMBFA010000008.1 GCA_945865325.1 Candidatus Kuenenia stuttgartensis | reverse complement strand
GATCCTCGCCGTCGGCTTTCCGCTGGCGCTGCTGATCGCCACCGAGATGCTCAATTCCTCCATGCGGCGTGGAGGAATGCTTGCCCCCACGCTCCGCGTGGTGAGGAATCTCGTGCTTCCCGCCCTTGCGGCGATGCTGTTCGTCACCGAGGTGTGGCAGGTTGCGCCCGATCAGACCGCCTCGCGGGTCGTGCGGACGCTGTTTTGGGTGTCGCTCCTCGTTTGTCTTCTCACGCTCACCAACGACGCGCTCTTCGGCGGCCGCCATCAGGCTTCGATGCGGGAGCGCGTCCCGAAGCTGTTCCGCGATCTCGCCCGCGTGACGCTCGTCTCGATCGGCGCGGCGCTCATCTACCGGCATGTCTGGCAGCAGGAGATCGGCGGAGCCCTGACGGCCCTGGGCCTGGGGAGCATTGTCATCGGCCTGGCGCTCCAGGAGCCGCTGGGTAACATCGTCTCCGGATTGATGCTCCTCCTCGAGCGGCCGCTGGCCATCGGTGACTGGATCATCGCCGACGGCACGACCGGCAAGGTGATCGAGATCAACTGGCGGAGCGTCCACATCGAATCGATCCTCCACGAGATGCGGATCATCCCCAACGTCGTCCTCTACAAGACGTCGTTCAGCAATCTGTCGAGGCCGACGGAGGCCCGGACCGACACCTACGACATCGGTTTCTCCTACGATCATCCGCCGAATGTCGTCAAGGACGCGATGCTCGGGATCCTCCGCACCACCCCTGGCGTGATCACTGATCCGGCGCCGGAGGTGCACACGCTCAATTACGGAGACTTCTCGATCAGCTACCGGATGGTTTTCACCGTCGCCCGGCAGGAAGACGTCCTCCCGGTGCGGGACGCGATTCTTTCCCGGATTTGGTATGTGGCACGGCGGGAATCGCTCCAGATCCCCTTCCCGATCCAGATGGAATATTGCCCTTCGGAATCCCCCTCGCCCCCGCAGCCGACCGTCGAGGAAATGCTCGACCGTTTCCCGCGCTACCGTCATGTCCGCGATGCGATGCTCGAGAGCCTTCCAGGCCAGCCGGCTGCGGCGATCGCGGCCGGACAGCCGGCCCCTTCGGTGGCGCGGATCGTCACCTACGCCGCGGGGGAGGTCATCCAGGCCCGTGGGGCCCCGGTCGATCGGTTCGGACTGATAGCCGAAGGGAGCGTGGATCTCCTCTCGCTCGATGCAGAAGGCGCGGAGGTGGCGGTCGCGTCGCTCGGGCCCGGCGACTTCCATGGGGATGCGACGGCCTCCGCCGGGCGTCCCAGCGACTTCCGCGTCATCGCCCGGACCGACGTCGTCGAAGTGTCGATCGATTCGCGGGCGGTCGCCACATGGCTCCAGGGGTCGAGCGGACTGGCAGCCGAGATCGGCGATGCCTACGTCCAACGTTGCAAGGTGGCACAGCGACACCGTCAATCGTCCGTCCCTCGGGGGACGGATCCGAACTGATCGGCTGGTCAGGCCGGCTCTTCGAGCGCCCCCCAGCGGACGAATGCGGCGTCGAGCCGGGCTTGGAGGTCGTCAAGCTTGGTTTTGTCGCGGGCGAGGATGTCGCCCGCCTGGCGGAAATAGTCGGGGGCCGCCATCACCGCATGGAGCGCCGCCATCTCGGTCTCGAGCGTCTCGATGAGCCGCGGGAGCGCGGCGAGCTCTTGCTGCTCCTTGAAGGAGAGCTTGCGCTTGCGGGCGGCGGCATCGGTCGGGGCCGTCGCGTTCCCCGCGGCCGCTTGGAGCGAAGCCTTGGCCGGCTTGGTGTCAGCCAGTTTCGCCGCGGCCTTCCGCTGCCTGATCCAGTCGGAATAGCCGCCGGCATATTCGACGACGTCGTGGCCGTCGTCGCCCGGCCTCGGCTCGAAGACGAGCGTGCTCGTGACGACGTTGTCGAGGAAGGCCCGGTCGTGGCTCACAACGAGGACCGTACCGGCGAAGTCGACAAGTCGTTCCTCGAGGAGCTCGAGGGTCTCCGCATCGAGGTCGTTGGTCGGCTCGTCGAGGACGATGCAGTTGGCCGGCTTGGCGAACAGCTTGGCGAGGAGGACGCGGTTGCGTTCGCCGCCTGAGAGGAAGCGAACGAGCGTCCGGGCCCGTTCGGGGGTGAAGAGGAAATCCTGGAGGTAGCCCAGAACATGCCGCGACTGCCCGCCGACTTTCACCGTGTCGTAGCCGTCGCCGATGTTGTCGGCAACGGTTTTTTTGTCGTCGAGTTGGTCGCGGAGCTGGTCGAAGTAGGCGACCTGGACGTTCGTCCCCAGTCGGACGCGGCCGGCGTCGGCGGGGAGCTCGCCGAGGAGCACCCGGAGGAGCGTCGTCTTGCCGGCGCCGTTGGGGCCGATAATGCCGAGCCGGTCGCCGCGCGTGACGGTCGTCGTGACGTTGTGGAGGATCGTC
The DNA here is from genome assembly GCA_945865325.1 of Candidatus Kuenenia stuttgartensis. GTDB lineage: Bacteria > Planctomycetota > Planctomycetia > Pirellulales > UBA1268 > QWOP01. Next base: position 41,042 of record CAMBFA010000008.1, on the reverse strand, counting down.
CTCTCCCCACGCGAGGCGGTCACCCCTTGGAGCGAGGCGACGAGCGTGCCGCTCCGCTCCGCCTCCTGGATCAGCAGATTGACCTTCCCGACGCGGTCGCGCCGCTCGCCCCGGTCCCGGCGCATCGCCTCGAGGGCCCTGACGCGCCCTTCGTTGCGCGTCCGCCTGGCCTTGATGCCGGTGCGGATCCAGACCTCCTCCTCGGCCAGCCGTTTGTCGAACAGGGCATTTTGCTTCTCCTCGGCGGCGAGGGCCTCGTCTTTACGGCGCAGGAAGGTGTCGTAGTCGCACGACCAGTCGAACACCCGGCCACGATCGATCTCGAGGATCCGCGTGGCGAGGCGGCGGAGGAATGCCCGGTCGTGGGTCACGAACAGGAGCGTCCCGTCCCAGCGGCTCAAGAATTCCTCGAGCCAGGCGATGGCGTCGATGTCGAGATGATTCGTCGGCTCGTCGAGGAGGAGGAGATCGGGGCTGGCGACGAGGGCCCGGGCGAGGAGCACGCGCCGCTTCATGCCACTGGAGAGCGACTCGAAGGCGCGCTCGCCGTCGAGCTCCATCCGCGACAGGATCTGGGCCACGGCATGCTCGCGCCGCCAGGCGGCATCGTGCTCGTCGTCGGCCCGCCGCGCGCCGGCAGCCTCCGACCATCCGGTGGCGACGACCTCCCGCACCAGGCCGACCATCTCCTGTGGCACATCCTGCTGCAGATACGAGACGACCGTGCCGGGAGCGAAGATCACCTCCCCGGAATCGGGGGCGAGATCGCTACACAGCAGCCGCATGAACGACGTCTTGCCGGCGCCGTTGCGGCCGAGGAGGCCGATCCGCTGGCCAGCTTCGACATGACACTCGACGCCGTCGAGGAGCGGGGGACCACGAAAGCCAAGGTGGACGTCGCGGAGCGTGACGATGGGCATGGAGGGGAGCCAGGGTAACGGGGGGAACCAGACGCTTGCGGGGGCGGTCAGCCGCCGCCGGAGACGTTCATCGGCAGGGCGAAGACCTTGTCCTTCACGGTCACGAACAGGGTCTTCCGATCGGGGCCGCCGAAGGTGATGTTCGACGGGGAATCGGGGAGGGGAATCGCGCCGATGATCGTGCCATCGGGGGCCCAGATCCGCACGAGGGGGGCTTTCGGCGTGCCGTAGAGATTGCCATGGTCGTCGATCGCGAAGCCGTCGCAGCCGTCGTCGTTGAACTTCCGCCGTTCCCCGAGCTTACCCGGCCCGAGCACGGGGTAGGCCCAGGTCATCCCCGCTTTGCGATCGGTAATGTAGAGCGTCAGCCCGTCGGGGGAGCCGACGATCCCGTTGGGGCGGGCGAAGCCGTCGGCGACTCGGGTGAAGGTCGTGCGATCAGGGGAGACAAAATAGACCGCCTCCGTGTCGAGCTCGGTGTCGGCCGGCGTCCGTTCGTAGGCCGGGTCGGTGAACCAGAGGCCGTTGGTAGCATCGACCCACAGGTCGTTGGGGGCGTTGAACCGTTTTCCCTCGAAGCGTTCGGCGAGCGGCGTGATCGTCTTCGCCTGTGGGTCGATGGCAACGACGCGCCTCCCCTCCCCCATCTGGCAAGCCAGAAGGAGGCCGTTGCGGTCGAAGCAGAGGCCGTTGGTGTTCCCCGAGGGATCGAGCCAGGTCTCGACCTCAAACGGCGGGCTGGTCGCGGGGCGATCCTGCGGCACGACCCAGCGGTAGATTTTTCCGGCTGGGATGTCACTGAAGAGGATATTGCCCTCGGCGTCGGCGACCGGGCCCTCGGTGAACTGAAAGCCGTCGGCGACAAGGACCGGCGACGGGGCCTCCCCGGCGGCGAGACCAGCGACGAGATCGTGGAGGGCGTCAGCGGCCTGGCAGGAGCTGCCGTCGAGCCAGGCGAGGAGGACGAGGAGGGCGAAGCCTGGGAGGCGTCGCGGCGAAGAGCAGCGCATCGGGGCGGGCTCCGGAAGGGGGGCGGTCGCGCGGCCAACCGTGGAAAACGAGGGAGTATACGGGGAACGGGTTCTTGCCGTGGCGGCCCGCCTGGCATCCCCCGCTTACCTCGTCGGAAAAGTCTTCAGAATCGTCATCATTTCTCCCGATCTCACCAGAAAAACCAGTCGCCAGCCCGGCTCCAGATGACGCGTTCATTCCGTGCCAGCCTTGTTTGTTTTCTCCCGTGGGGGATGGGCTTGGTGCTTGCGCTGCTCGCTTCGGGCGCACCGGTCGTGGCGCAGAATCTCCTCGCCGTTGCGGGAGCGGGGCTCGAAGAGCCGTTCGATACGGCGCCCGCCGAGCGGGTGAGAAGCGTTCCGTCGCCGGATCGTTCTCGAGCCAAGCCCGCGCCGGAGCCGGGAAGATTCCCTACCGGCGAACCGGACGTCCCCCTCTTTCCCGAGGGAATCGAGTGGGGCGAGGGACCTGTCGACGCGGCCCAGTACGTCGAGGAATCGACGCGGACGATCCTGCCGCCGGCCGCCGGTCGTGGCGGGATCGACGAGGAGATCGACCGCCGGATCGAAGCCCGCCTCGGCGGCATTCCCCGGCCCCGCTATTTTCCCGCCACCGACTTCGCCCCGCCGCACGGCCTCCTTCTCTACCGGGAGGACAAGCGGACGGGGGAGTTCCCCTTCGCGCTGGCGGTGAGCGGCTTCCTTCAGCTCCGTTGGCTCGAGTTCGCGCGCGGGGCGACGAGCTGGACCAACTCCGCCGGGACGGAGCTCCCGATCTCGAACATCAACGCCTTTAGCCTCAACCGCTACCTGCTCATGTTCTCCGGCCACGTTGTCGACGAGCGTCTCGTGTACGCCTTCGCCCTCTTCGGCACCTCGAACAGCGGCGTCAACACCGGCCTCGCCCCGCTCGGGCTGGCGGGCTGGAAGTTTGGTCCGGAGGCGACCGTCGGCATCGGGGTGTCGATGCTCCCCGGCTCGCGCGAGTTCCTCGATGGCTCTCCCTGGACGATCGGCGTCGACCGGAGCATGGCCAACACCTTCTTCCGCCCTGGTGTCAGCCCTGGCGTTGCGGCCCTGGGGGCCCTCGCCGAGGGGACGTTGCACTATCAGGCGGGTGTCTACAACTCGATCGATGCCGGCGGTGCGAACGTCCTTCTGCGGCGCGGCACGAGCAGGGCCTGGGTGGGGAACGTGTGGTGGGAGCCACTGGGGAAGTTTGGTCTCGGCTATTCCGACATGGAGCATCATGCCGATCCGGCGATCCGCGTCGGCACCTCGGGCGTCTTCGCCCCCAACACCCGCGCGCTCCCAGTGCCCGGGTTCAATCCCGAAAACACCATCGTCCGCCTTTCCGACGGCACCCCGCTTGCCATCAAGGGGGCGCTCGTGCCCGGCGCCACCGTCGATGCCTTCGACTACCGGCTGGCGACGGTCGACGCCGGCTGGAAATGGAGCGGCGTCTCCCTCAACGCCGAGTATTATTTTCGCTTTCTCGACGGCTTCACCTTTGCCGCGAACGATCCCCCGCTCCCTCTGCCCCCCTCTCACGTCGGCCTCCTCGACCATGGCGGCGCGGGCTACCTCGGCTGGTGTTTCATCCCGCGCACCTGGGAGGTCTACGCGCGCTCGAGCGCCGTCACCGGCCCGTTCGGCACGGGGCAGGAATATGGCGGCGGGATCAACCGTTACATCAACAAGTCGCGTCAGGGGCGGCTGACGCTCGAGGCGATCCACATGCTGCGAAACCCCGCCCAGAACATCCTCTATCCCTACCGTGCCGGCGCCACCGGCACGGCGATCCAGACGCAGCTCGTGGTGGCGTTTTAGCTTTCCAGGGACTGGATACACGTGGAAACGGCCAGCCCTGGCCTTTTTCCACTCGGGTCGACCTGAGAAAACGCCAAAGGTTTCCTCGATCGACGTCGCCGCGTCTGCTCGTGCGGGCGGAACGAGCAGTCACGAGCCCTTGTGGCTCACCAGCGGCTTGAGCTCGCGGCAGATGGCCGTCAGATCGCGCTGGGCGCGCATCACGGCGCGGATGTCGCGGTAGGCGCTCGGGGCCTCGTCGACGAGCCGGTTGGCCCGGCGCGTGTCGAAGCGCACGCCGTGCATCTCGCGGAGGAGGCGCCGGGCGTCGATCTTCGCCGCCGCCGCGCCCCGGGGGAGGACACGGCCGGCGCCGTGCGAGCTCGACCGCAGGGCGTCGGGATGACCGCGGCCGATCGTGTGGAAGCTCGCCGTCCCCATCGATCCGGGGATCAGCCCCGGCTGGCCGTCGTCGGCGGGCAGCGCCCCCTTGCGGTGAACGACGATCTCGCGGCCGTCGTGGATCTCGAGGGCGACATGATTGTGATCGCAGTCGATCAGAGTCGACTCCTCGACCGCTCCCCCCACCAGCTCCGCGATCACGCCGGCCGCCGCCGCCACGATCCGCGCCCGGTTCGCCCGGGCCCAGGCCCTGGCCCAGCCGACATCGGCGAGGTAGGCCTGCCCCGCGGCTGCCGATACCTCGAGGGCCGGGGGGCTTTCGGCGCCATGGGGAACCGCGCGGGCGAGGTGCCAGGCGCTGATCAGTTGCCCCATGCCGCGCGAGCCCGAATGGACCATGATCCAAAGCGCCCCCTGTTCGTCGGCCTGCAGCTCGAGGAAATGGTTTCCCCGGCCGAGCGAGCCGAGCTGCCAGCGCCCCTCGCGTGCCGCTCCGCGCGCGAGCTTGGCATCCGAGAGATGCTCCGGGGCGAGCGCCCCCTCGAGCCGCTCCGGCACCGTGCCGGGCGCGGCCTTGAGGGAAGGGACGGCTCGGGCGAGCCGGTCGAGGAGGAGCGCAGCGACGCGGGGATCGTGCGTGAGAGCCTCGCCCGGCAGGTCGATGCGCACCGCCGTCATCCCGCAGCCGATGTCGCCACCGACGGCCGCCGGGTAGACAAGCCCCCCCGTCGCCAGTGCCACGCCGACGCACACCTCCCCTGCCCTGTGGACATCGGGCATGACCGCCATCCGGCAGACATCCGCCGCCCGGCCGAGCCGGTCGAGGGATCGAACGACATCGGCCGGGAGCGGGCCGGTGAGCCAGCCATGAACCGGCACCCCCAAGGCGCTCTCGATTCTTTGGCTCAACGCGGCGCCTCCTTCCCCTCTTCCGGCGCGGTGGCGAGGTATTCAAAGAGAAGCGACGGGGCCCGTTTCCGTGTGATGGCCTGGGCCACCTCCCCCCGCAGCCACGGCGTGCGCGCTTGAAGATGCGCAAGGACCTCGGTCGGCGCCGGCGGGACCTCGCCTGGCGCCGAGCCGACGATGACGAGGAGCTGGGAAGCGTCGGGCGCGGGCACGACGCGGACAACATGGAGATCCCGTAGGCAGTCGTCGCCACAGTCGCCGAGGGCGAGACTCAGCGTGTCGGCCACCTGACGGCAGAGCTGGAGAGCTTTGCGGGAGTGGCCCGCGGGAGGAAACGAATCGAAGCCGGATTCCCGCAGGTGGGAGCGGCCGGAAGACTTTCTGGACATTTTTTTCTCGGAGAGTTGGGAAAACGAACGGCTCGAAAACGAATGGTTTGATAGGGGTGGAAAACAAGCGCAGGAAACGCGACGAATAAGGAACCGGGAGCAAGCGCCATGGCGGGCTCGCGGGTGCCCGGCAAGACGACATCAGCCCGACTCCGGATTCGCCGCGTAGGCGCTTGAGCCAGCCGCAATCAGGCGACCGACGGCGCAGCAAAACGCAGGGCGATCCGGGAAAAGCCGGGAGGCAATCGCCGCGGAGGGGGTGTCAGGCCGAGCGGCCGACACGCACCGAGGCAAGCGCCATGCAAGTGCGAATGAAACGCGGCATGGGAGGGCCTCCTGCGGGAAAAGAAGTGACGGGGCGTACGGGAAAGCTAACGCTCCGGTGCGCTGCCGTCAAGAAAAAAGAAAAAAGGTGCCAGCCACCAAATCTGGGCAAGCTGCCAGGTTCTCCAATTTTGGTGGCTGGCACCTTTTAATCTTCATGCCGCAGTGCCGTTGGCAGCGTGGCCGGTCAGGTAGTCGGTGAGGCTCTTCTCGAGCCCCGGCACGTCGTCGAAGAGATCGAGGGCTGACTGCGGCTCCGCCGGCGGGATGTCGGGAAACGGCTCGATGGCGCGGAATCGCTCGGGGATCGTCGGGTGAGTTGCAAACCAGGCCGACTTCCGCTCCTGAAGAGATTGCCGCAGCTGTTCGCGATCCGCGGTCGTGATCTGCTCGCCGTCGAGTTTGCGGAAGGTCTCGTAGATGTTCTCGAGGGCCTTCCCCTCCATGAGGAGCGAGGCGACCGCCGGATAGATCGTCGCCTGGAAGAGCGTTCCTTCGACGGCCACCTTCGTCAACGCCGATTCGAACGTACTCCTGCCGTAGAGACTCACGGCCATCCGGTCGGCGAGGAACTCCCGCGACCGCGAGAATCCGCACGACAGAAGACTGTAGGCGTGGTAGTAGAGCCAGAAGAACCAGAAGAAGGGATTCACGTAGTTGAAGCTGCCGCCGGCCGCCCCCATCCCCCCGAGGGCCGTCGAGATCGAGATCGCCACTTGCTGGATGAACCGGCTGTAGAAAGTGTCGCGGTGGCTGAAGTGGGCGTATTCGTGGGCGAGGATCGATTTAAATTCATCGATCGTCAGCGATTCAATCGTCGCCAAGCCGAGCGACAGCACGCGTCGCTTCACCCCGAACATCCCAAACGGGCCGCGTCCGTCCTGATAGACGCCGATGTCGGCGCCCGGCGTGAGGAAGACGTTGTCGATCGGCCGCGACATCGTCCTGGCAGCCACGTCGCCAAGCGCCGCGAACAGCCTCGGGGCTTCGGCGGCGGTCTTTGGCAGGCCGAATGAGCTCCGCCCGTGCGACGCGAAGATGCTGCGGATGACGGCCCAAGCCATGCCGAGACCGACCACCGCAACCAGCGCCAGGAGCTTGACGGGGATTCTGGGAAGCTGGAGCACGAGAAGCAGCGCCGCTCCGGTGGCCGCGACTAGGCCCGCAGCAACGAAGGGCACCGATAGATAGAACAACACGATCCCTCCGATGAGGGCCAGCATGTAAAGCCGGGCGAGCCATGATTCATGGTCGCTGATCGCGATCCCACCGCGGACAGCCTCCCCAGCAACGTTCGCCGCCGGCACCCGGGGCGTGAGGGCGGAGAGGACCACGCCGCCCAGGGCCATCGCCGCCATGATGAGGGCGTAGAACGCCACGAAGAATCCGGCTCCCCACAAAAGCCGCTCCGGCCAGGAGGGCTGGACAAGACGCTCAATCGTGCGAACCGTCTCATCGCCGATGACGTTTTCAGGGGACATGCCCGTGGCTCGGGCCCGACCGAGCGCCTCTGCCGCCGCGGGAAAGCGGCCGTCACGGGCGAGGGCCACTGCATGGAGCGCCAGGAGGGCGCCGTTGTCGGGAAACCGGCTGACCACCGGCGCCGAGTAGGGCTCGAGCGCCCCCCGATCGACCCGGTCAGCGATGAGTGCCTGGAGATAAAAACAGGCGATGGTCTGATTGCGGGGATGGTCTTCCGTACCCTGCTGGAGTAGTTTTCTCGCCCGAGCGAAATCGTGGCCGTCAAACGCCAGCAGCCCCTGGAGCGCCGCGGAGCGGTAGTCCGGAGAGAGCCGGCTGGTCGCCGCGATCGCTGCTTCGGCGTCGGTCCGCCGCCGCTGGCGAACCGCGGGATCGCTGTCTTCCGGCACCATCAACAGATTGAAGACGAGTTGCGATGCGAGGGTGCTTTGAACCGGCGCCGAGTCGGGGGCGAGCTCTACGGCACGTTTGGCTGCGGCCTCCGCCCGGCGGATCGCCTCGGCTCGGTCGCGATCTGCCAGCGTGTCGAAGAGAAACCTGCTGAACAGGCTCCAGGCGACCGGATCGTCGTCGAGCGGTGGAGCGACCGCGTCACCGGCGGGCGAGAGTCGCTCGCCAATGAACGATTGCAACGCGTTGTCCATCTCGTCAGTGGCACCGGAGTGATCGAAGTACCAGCGGAGGTACCGTTTCCGCCACACCGGCCAGGTGTCGAGCGACGGCGGCTCCTCGGCCAGGAGCAGGGCGATCGCCTCTTTTGATGGAGGCGCTGCCGGCGATGGCTCCGCTGCCGCCGCGACGGCGATCCATCCAAACAGCGCGATCACGACCGTGCTCCCGCCGATCCGTAGTCCCGCTTTCATATCGAGCCTCGCAAACGGCAGCATCGGTCCACTCCCTCCCCGACTGGGCTAGTAGCTGCCTAGTCTAGGGCGGTGAGAAAAATGTGCCAGAAAAATGTGCCAGCCACCAAATCCAGGCAAGCTGCCAGGTTCTCCAATTTTGGTGGCTGGCACCTTTTTCGGACACCAAATCTGGGCCGGAACACGGGCGACCCCTCGCCAGCGAGCGTCAAACGGCGCGATTTCTTGACAACGCGCAGGCGAGGCGGGGATCGGCGAACGCTTGAGGAGTGACGAGGGTCCTCCCCAGAAACGACGAAACTTTTGCCGGCCCCGCCGATGAACCAACTCTAGGTCCGAGGCCCACCGGGCATCCCTGCTTTTCGGTGTATGGAAGCGATTCAGGCGCCCCGGGAGTTGGCTGGAGGAGGAGCTGGGGGAAACCACGATCGCCGAGGGCCACGGGGAATGGTTCGCGGCCAACCGGCCGGTCACTTCCCGGCGACGAGCTTGTAGAGATGCGTCTTTGTCCGCAGGTAGAGGGCGCTTCCATAGACTGCCGGGGAGGCCATGCAGCCGTCGGCGAGTTTATTGGTGGCAAGGACGTCGTAGGGCTCGGTGGCGGAGAGGACCGTCGTTTGGCCATCTTGATCAGGGCAGTAGATCTTCCCGTCGGCGACGACCGGTGAGGAGGAAAACTCGCCGCCGAGCCGCTTCTGCCAAACGGCCTTGCCGGTGGCGGCGTCGAGCGCGGTCGCCGTGCCGGCATCGCCGACAATGAACAGCCGGTCGCCCAAAAGGAGCTGGCTCGAGCGCGTGCCCGAGCCCTGGGCGCTCGTCCAGGCGATCTTCGAGCCGGTGACGTCGCCCGTGCCGTCGGGATGGACAGCGAGGAGCTTCATACCGCCGGCGGCGGTATTGAGATAAACAAGACCGTCACGGTAGAGCGGCCGGGCCGAGGCGTTCATTCCGCCATGCTTCACGCGCCAGATCTCGACGCCGGTGACGGGATCGTAGGCGATCGTGGCGCCGGCGCTGGGAATGATCACCTGCGCGCGGCCGTCGACCTCGATCACGCTTCCGGTGCCATAGGCCTTCTTGGCGTCGCCGTCGTCGGTGCCGTAGTCGATGTTGCGGTCGTGCTTCCAGACAATGGCGCCAGTGTGCTTGTCGAGGGCAACGACATACTGCACGTCGAAGCCATCGAAGGGGACTATGAAAAAATCGCCATGGATGATCGGCGACGACCCGGGGCCGCGGTGGTGGTCGCAGCGGAGCGTCTCCTGCTTCCAGAGGATTTTGCCAGTTTCGGTGTCGACCGCGGCGGTGCCGGAGCTGCCGAAATGGGCGTAGAGGATCTGCCCCTCGAGGACCGGTGTGCAGGAGGCGGGGCTGTTGAAGGCATGGCAGAAGGCCGGCTCGGCGAACTCGAAGAGAGTGATGTCGTGGACGACCTTGCCGGTCGTGCAGTCGACGGCGACCGCCGAGAGCCGCTTCCCATCCTCGGTGGCATTGGTCATCCAGACGGTGCCGGCGGCGATCACCGGGCTCGACCAGGCCTTGCCCGGGACAGGCGTCTTCCAGGCGACCCCCTGCTCTTCGCTCCACTCGACGGGGAGGTTTGTTTCGTGCGACACTCCATCGCCGGTTGGTCCCCGGAAGCCGTTCCACGGCGTGTCGGCGGCTGCCAAGAGGCCACCGCACGCCACGAGCAGGCTGGCGACGACGCAGCCGCCGAGATGACGCCCCCCGGTTTTCCCCCCGGTTTTCCCACCGGTTTTCTCACCGGTTTTCTCACCGGTTTTCCCTTTTGGAAACGTGAAACGCATGCCAAGGCACTCCGCTGAAGCTGTTCCTGCCGCCACCCACCCCCGCCGCGACCGCAAGGATACGGTCCGGAGCCGGGGGCGAACTACCCCCGCCCGGTGTTTGCTCGCGCTTACGCTGTTTGCCGCAGCCCCCGCGTGGACCGCAAGTGCCGGCGACTGGCCACAGATCCTCGGGCCCGACCGCAGTGGCCGGGCGGCCGCCGACGAACGCCTCGCCGACGCCTGGCCGGCCGACGGGCCCAAAGTCGCCTGGAAGAAGGCAGTCGGGAGCGGCTACGCCGGGATTGCCGTCACCGCAGGGCGGGCGTTTCTGTTTCACCGGCAGGGGGCGAAGGAAGTCGTCGAAGCTCTCGATGCCGCCACCGGCGAGACGCTCTGGGCCGCGGGGTATGCCACGAGCTTCCGACCGCAGGTGGGAGGAGGAGACGGCCCGCTCTGCGTGCCGGTGGTCTCTGACGGCACCGTGATCACGTATGGCGCGCAGGGGGTCCTCTCGGCCCACGACGCGGCGACTGGCAGGCAACTCTGGCAGCGGCGGACGCACGAGGAGTATGCCGCCCAGGAAGGCTATTTTGGCGCCGGCAGCACGCCGGTCGTGGTCGGCGGGAACGTGATCGTCAACGTCGGGGGGACGAAGGTCGCCGGGAAGAAGGCCGACTGCGGCGTGGTTGCCTTCCGCCTCGATTCCGGGGAGCCGGCGTGGACAGCGACCGCGGAGCCGGCCAGCTACGCCGCGCCGGTCGCGATCGATGTTGATGGCGCGCTGCGGGTGGCGATGGTGACGCGCTACCAGTGCCTCCTCCTCGACCCGGCCACCGGGAAGGTCGCCTGGAGCTTTCCCTTCGGGATGCGCGGGCCGACGGTGAACGCCGCCACGCCGGTGCTGGGGGAGGCCGGTCACCTTCTCGTCACGGCGTCGTACGGGATCGGCTCGGTCTATGCGGCGATCGACAGCCGAGGAGTGAAGCCGGTTTGGGACGGCGCCGACAGCCTCGCCACGCAGTACTGCACGCCGGTCGTCGTTGGCACGCATGCCTACGCCCTCGACGGCCGCGAGGATGGACCGCCGGGCGATCTGAAGTGCGTCGACGTGGCCACCGGCAAGGTCGCCTGGGTTGAAAAGGGGTTTGGCTATGGAACGCTCGTGGCGGCCGATGGGAAGCTCATCGTCGTGCGCAATGACGGGAGCGTGAAGCTCGTGAAGGCCTCGCCCAGGGGCCCCGAGATCCTCGCGTCGGCCCGCCCACTGACCGGGAGCGTCCGGGCCCTCCCAGCCCTCGCCGGCGGCCGGCTCTATCTGCGCGACGACAAGACACTCGTCAGCCTCGATGTCGGGAAGTGACGGTGCCCTCCCCTGCCCCGCCGCGGGCCGCCGGGAGGAAAGCTTCCCTGCCCGATGCGGCCGCGACGCGGTAGGCTGACCAGATCGAATCAGCCCAAGCCCGAGGTTTCCCGATGTCGATTTCGTCTGATCTGCGCGTTCTCTGGCACATGCTCTTCACCCCGATCAAAGGGGCGACGCATGCCGACCGGCTGAAGAGTTTTTACGAGGGGCAGGCGGCCGACTACGACGGCTTCCGCGAGCGGTTGCTGAAGGGGCGACGGGAATTGCTTGCCAGCCTCGCGCCGGCCGAGGGGAGCGTGTGGGTCGATCTGGGGGGCGGGACGGGGGCGAATCTCGACGCCGCACCGTGGCTATCCAAGTGCCGCAAGGTCTATGTCGTCGATCTCTGCGAGCCGCTCCTCGAGGAGTGCCGGCGGAGGATCGAGGCACGCGGGTGGACGAATGTCGAGACGGTCGTGGCCGACGCGACGACGTTTCAGCCACCGGAGCCGGTCGACCTCTTAACCTGCTCCTACTCGCTGACGATGATCCCCGACTGGTTTGCCGCCATCGATCAGGCGAAGACGATTCTGCGCGACGGCGGCACGATCGGCGTCGTCGATTTTCATGTCTCGCGGAAGTATGTCCCCGAGGGGCGCACGCGTCATTCGTGGCTGACGCGCTCGCTGATCCCGATCTGGTTCTCGACCGACAACGTCCACCCTAGCCCCGATCACCTCGCCTATCTGACGCGCCACTTCGAGCGCGTCTCGCTCGACGAAGGCATGGCGAAGCTCCCGTACGTTCCCTTTCTGCGGGCCCCCTACTACCGCTTCGTGGGACGCAAGACCGCGCGGTAGGGCCGAGAGCGGCTCACGACAGATTGTCGACCTCAAACCCCTTCCGGTAGTGGCGGCGCACGAGGGCGTTGGCCTTGTCGTGGTTGGGGATCGTCATCGCCTCCGACTGCCAGCGGAGCTCGTCGCCGGGGAAGCGGTTGGCGAGTGTGCCGAGAAGGACGGTCTCGGTGAGGGGGCCGGCGTAGTCGAAGCCGCAGGTCGTCGGGGCGCCGCCGAGGCAGGCGTCGACGAAGAGGTGGTAATGGTTGCCGTCCGGGGCGGCCTCGATCTTCGTGTCGGCGAAGTCCTTGAGGGGGAGGAGCGTCGGCATTGCCACGTGCGGCAGGAGGATTGCCCCCTTCTCGCCGAGGAAGATCGAGCCCTGATCGGGGAGCATCATCCGCGTGCCATCGGCGCCATCCAGCGGCCACATCGACGTGTCGGGCATCTTCCCGCCGTCGTACCAGGTCAGCACGAAGCCGTCGGTCGTGTACTTTCCCGCCGGGAAGGTGAAGCGGGTTTCGTTCTGCATCCCGAACGATTCGGCAGGCGCCGCCGAGCTCCTGGAGAGGAGCGATCGGGCCGGGCCGAGCTGGAGGGCGCTGAAGACCGGATCGAGGATGTGGATCGCCATGTCGCCCATTGTGCCGCCGCCGAAGTCGTACCAACGCCGCCAGTTGCCGGGGTGGTATTGATCGGGGCAGTAGAGGCGCTCGGCCGCCGTGCCGAGCCACAGGTTCCAGTCGAGGTTGGCAGGCTGCGGCCCCGAGGCTGGCTTCGGGCCGTCGTAGCCCCAGGTCTTGCTGCTCCATGAGTGCGCTTCGCGGACCTTGCCGATGATCCCGCTCTGCACGAGCTTCACGGCGGTGCGGTACTGCGTGTTGGAGTGGATCTGCGTGCCCATCTGCGTGACGAGTGCGGGATGGGCCGCGGCGATGGCCCGCAGCTGACGGGATTCGTGAACATCGTGCGTGAGGGGTTTTTGGCAGTAGACATGCTTGCCGTGGTTGAGGGCCGTCATCGCCGCCGGGGCGTGGGTGTGGTCGGGGGTAGAGACATGGACGGCGTCGATCGAGCCGGCGAGCTCGTCGAACATCTTCCGGAAGTCGGCGAACCGCGTTGCCCCCTTGTGGATCTCACCGGCGGCGGCGAGGTTGCCAGAGTCGACGTCACACAGCGCCACCACCTCGACGTGCGGATGGGAGGAGAGGGAGGCGAGATCGGCCCCCCCCATGCCGCCGACGCCGATTCCGGCCAGACGGAGCTTGTCGTTGGCGGCCGCCCGGCCGACGCCTGAGAACGAGGCCAGCGGGAGGGTGATGCCGGTGAGCGTGGCGTGGCGGAGGAAGCTGCGACGGGAGAACGGGGGCATGGAAGACTCCTGCGGAGGACTGGTCTGTGGATGAAGCGAAAAATGGACTGTGGGGCAAGACTGTAGGTCGAGACTGTGGGTCGAGACTGTGGGTCGAGACTGTGGGTCGAAAAAAGGGGGGTCGGGTCGGTTCGATCGATGCGGTCGAGGGTCAGTCGGCAACGTGCCGGTAAACGCCATTGTTGGCGGCGGCGAGAACCTGAAGAAACTGGGCCAGGCCGTTGTCGGGCATGATCCCGATCGTGTGAAGGGAGAGTCGCCGGTTTTTATTCGCCTCGGCAACGAAGCGAATGATCTGGGCCGGGTTCACCATCCGCCCCGCCGTCGGCTCGCCGTCGGAAAGAAAGAAGATCGCCTCGGCGTCGTAGCGGAAGGCAGCGTCGAGGGCGTCGAACGAGGCGGTCTTCCCCGCGGCGGTCAGGGCGCTGACGTAGGCTGCGGCCGACCGCTTCGCGTCGTCGCCGGCGGCGACGAGCTGCGGCTGCCAGGCGCGGGCGGCGTCGCTGAAGGAGATCACGGTGAAGGCGACGAGAGGATCGAGGGTGTGGATCGCCGAGACGAGCTCGCGCTTCGCCGTCTCCATCCGCTCCCCTTCCATGCTCGAGGAGGTGTCGATCACGAACACGATCCGGTCGGCGTAAACCGGGATCTCGTAGTAGGCATTGCCGGCATTCCCTGGGGCCACCGTCAGCGCCGGATAAAACGGAGCCCGTGGTGGAAACTCAAAATCGCCCCCTTCGCTCTCCCACCAGGCCCGCCAGGCATCGGCGTCGACGCCGTGATTTTTGCCGCTGATCGCGGCGAGGTAGCCGGCGATGTCGGCCCGGACCTCGCCGTGGAGCGTGTCGAGGAGATCGACCAGCGCCACGACCGAGGCCGGGGCATGGAGATTGATCAGGCCACGGACAACGCCGCGCCGGAAGGAGAAGTCGGCAGCGAAGAATTGCAGCTCGGACAGGGAGCGGAGGAGCGCGACGCCATCGTCGCCGTCACTGGCTGCCGCGGTGGCGACCCCCCAGCAGAGCGGCGCGGCCTTCGCGACGTTGCCGCTGTCGAGCATCAAAAACAGGCTTTCCGGGGCGCCTGGATCCTCGGTGGCAAGGAGCGCCGCGGCGAGGCCGATGGCGACGGGGCCGGGGGGGGCTTTGCCCTTGAGCTCGCGGTCGAGGAGATCGTGGAGATGACGGCGGATGTCGGCGGCCGATGAAGGGCCAGCGGGATCGACGGGCTGATCTCCAGCGCGGGGCGCAGCCGGCTTCCCGGCCAGGCCCGCGAGGGCCCGACGGGCGGCGGAACGGGTCGGCTCGTCCTTGGCCTTCAGGCCGAGGCGGATGATCGTGTCGACCGATTCCACGGTCTGGAATGCCACCAGCGGCTCAAATGCCCCCTGCCGCTTGGCCGGCTGGCTCGACTTCACGGCCGACTGGGCGTCGCGCTTCGCCGCGGCGAAGTCGGCGCCGGGGGGATCGGCCGCGCGCGCGGCCCCAAGTAGCGCCACGGCGGCGAGGATCGCGATGAGGCGGGGGCGACGGGCGGGCACGGTCAATCCAATTCCGGCGGGAGGTTGCCATACGACCAGGGCTGCCCCTGGAATGGCGGGGCCGGGGCGGGGAGTGGGACGGGGCCCGGGGTCAGTTCGGCGGCAAGGCCTTTGAGGGCATCGCAGATCGTCCGACCAGCAGTGGGGATGAGGTTGGAGTAGCTCGTCAGTCGCGTCTCGTAGCCACCGCCGCGGGGGCCCATCGCGTCTTCAGTCGGCACGTAGCCGATGCAGTCGTTGGCCAGCGACACCGGGAAGGTGACGGGAAACGGACCGGCCGCCTTCAGCTCGAGGCCGTAGTCGACGAAGTATTCCGCCGGGCAGGAGAGAAAGACGGCGGGGCCGACCTGGATCGCCTGGACTTCGACCGGCGCGATCGGCTCCTGCTGGAGACGGGCATCGAGGAGAACGAGCTCCTTGGCGAAGGTCCATTCCGTCGGGTCAACCTTCGCTTCGGGGCCGGCCTGGACAAGCGCGAGCGCGCGGGCGACGCGCTCGGGGCGGGGAGTGCGGCGCGGGATCTCGAGCGTTTGCGATCGGGCGGCGAGGGGGAGGAGCGGCGCGGCGGAGGGCTCGAGGGCGAGCAGCGCCGTGGCGGCCGCGGCACCGACGGCCGAGCCGAGGCGGCGGGCGGCGACGTTGCCGAACTGGGGATAGGCGTGAGGATTGCGGTTGTTGACCTGTGTCACGTCGCCGGCCATCCCGGCGGTGAAGACGACGATGCAGCCGTCGCCGAGGGCGCCACGGATCGTGCGTTCGACATGCTCGACGTAGTCGGCAGAGATGCCCGGCGGGCCGGTCGTGGCATGGCAGGCGAAGTTGACGACGACGCCGAGGCAGTCGCCGGCGGCGTTCCACGCGCCGAGGACGCCGACCTGCGGATCGATCCCGCCGGCGGGGCCGAGGATGTCGGGATTGCCGACGCCCGGGTGGGTCATCGTGAAGCCGCTCCGCATCCGGAAGCGGCGGTTGAAGGCCACCCCTTCGGCCTTGCCCTGGCCGGCGACGGCCTTCGCGTCGACGCGCGCGGCGTGGGCGGCGGTGACCGCCGTAGCGATCCCCTCGACGACCTTCTCCAGATAGTCGGGCGATCCGACGACCGTCTTCTCGTAGGCCAGCTCGCGGACGAGCTCTGAAGCGCTGTCGAACTCACCGGGGAGGATCATCCCGGTCGGCCCGCCGGCGTGGGTATGCGAGGCGGCGATCATCACCCGCTCCCCCGGAATCCCGGTCCGTGCGGTGATTCGCCGCCGGGCCTCGATGACCTGCGGCCTGCGGATCAGGAGGGCATCGAGGCCGACAATCGCCACGGGCCCTGACCCATCGTCGAAGACCGCGGCCCGGGCCTTGCAGGCATCGTGGAAGGCGGTGAGCCGGGCCTTGCCGTAGCCCCCCGGGGCCTCGTCCCCCACCTTGGGGCTGACATCAGCTTCGGCAAAGCCGGCGCGGAAGGGGGCGGGGGCGTCGTCGGCCCCGTCGGCCGGCGTCGGGGCCAGGGCCTGAATGAGGAGCAGCGGAAGGATCGCGAGAGGGGCGATCCACTCCCAGACTGCTGGGCTTGATCGTTGTGTCGTCTGCATCGTACGGCTCCCCACAAGCTCCGGCCAAGATCCCCACGGCCCAAGGATACTTCGGGAGGGTCCGGTCCCGCCACTGATCGAGCCCGCCGCCGGGTAGACTCTGCGGCCGCGAGGCCCCGGCGGGAGATCGGGCCGGCTCCCGGGGCAGTCTGTCGTGGCAACGACCTGGTCGGTCTATCTCGTGCGTTGCCGCGACGGCTCGCTCTACACCGGGATCACCACCGACCTCGACCGCCGCCTCGCCGCCCACAATGCCGGCACCGCGTCGCGCTACACGCGGAGCCGGCGGCCTGTCAGAGTCGTCCACGAGGAAATGGGCTTCAACCACAGCACGGCACTGAAGCGCGAAGCGGCTATCAAGCGGCTTCCGCGCCAGAAAAAGCTCGAGCTGTTGGCCGAGCGACCTGGTCCACCAAAAGCCAAGCACACCACCCCGCGTAAAGCCACACGACCGAGGAGAGGGCACCCGCCCCACACCCCGTGAAGAAGACGACGCTCCTTGACAGCGCCACGACCCCCGACGGCCGGCCGATGACGCTCCTGGCGCACGACACCGACCGGATCATTCGGGTCGGCGGGATCGAATTGATGTCGACCCGCCAACACCATTCCGAGGAACGGCTCGGCGAGCTGGCCTGCGAGGGGCTGGCGGAGGCGAAGGCCCCGCGGGTCCTCATCGGGGGCTTGGGGCTGGGCTATACCCTCCGGGCCGTGCTCCGGGGGCTGCCTGCTGACGCCGAGGTGATCGTGGCCGAGCTGATGCCGGCCGTGGTCCGTTGGAATCGCGATCCGGCCCTCGGGCTCGGGGCCGATTGCCTCGCCGACGACCGGGTGACGATCGTCGAGGGGGATGTTGCCGACTGCCTGCGGGAGGGGGCCGGCCGGTACGACGCAGTGATCCTCGATGTCGACAATGGCACCAGCGCCCTCACGACCCGGGGGAACGACCGACTCTACCGGGCGACCGGCGTGGGGCAGGTGCGGCGCGCGCTCTCACCCGGCGGCTGTGCGGCCTACTGGTCGGCCTACGACGACCCGGCGTTCGTCGAGCTTCTCGAAGCGAGTGGCTTCGAAGTCGGCGTGGAGCGGGTTCGGCCGCACGCCAAGGCGCGCGGAGGGAGCTCCCATTTTCTGTTCCTCGCCCATGTGGCGTCGGGGCAGCGCCGGTGAAGCTCCTCGACACCCTCGCCAATGCCTTTCCTGTTTGGGTGCTCGTGGCCTGCGGCCTGGCGCTGGTTCGCCCCGAGCTGTTCACCTGGTTTCGCGGCAACGCGATCGTCGTCGGCCTGGCCGTGATCATGCTCGGCATGGGGCTGACGCTCTCGATCGACGACTTCCGCCGTGTCGCCTCGCGCCCCGGCGCGGTCGTGGCCGGGTTCGTCGGCCAGTTCCTCATCATGCCACTTGCCGGCTGGGGGGTGGCGACACTCTTCGAGCTCGATACGCCGTTTGCCGTCGGCTTGATCCTCGTCGCCTGTTGCCCCGGTGGCACCGCGTCGAACGTCGTCACGTATCTTGCCCGGGCCGACGTCGCCCTCTCGGTGATCATGACGACCTGCACGACGCTCGCGGCGGTGATCCTCACCCCCCTGCTCACGAAGTTCCTCGCCGGCCGGCTCGTCGAGGTCGATGCCTTCGGTCTGTTTCTCTCCACGCTCCAGGTGGTCGTGCTGCCAGTCGTCGCCGGGATGGCGGTCAACCGCTGGCTGCCGGGGATCGTCCGTCGCGTTCTCCCCATCGCGCCGCTGGTGAGCGTGATCACGATCGCGCTGGTGTGTGCGAGCATCATCGGCCAGAACGCCGCCGCCGTCCGTTCCGCCGGGCCGCGACTCCTCGGCGCGGTCGTCCTTCTCCATGCGATTGGCTTCGGCGTCGGTTATCTCTGGGCCCGCATCTTCGGCTACGACGCGACGATCGCCCGGACGATCTCGATCGAGGTGGGGATGCAGAACTCTGGCCTGGGGGTCGTCCTCGCCCAGCGTCACTTTCCGTCTGAGCCGCTCGCTGCCGTCCCCTGCGCGATCTCGAGCGTCGTTCACTCCTGCCTGGGGAGCTTGCTTGCCGGGTGGTGGCGGCTGCGGCCGGCTGGCAACGGGTGCCCGATCCTGAAAAACGCTGAATGACAGGGAGCCCATGCCCGGACTGCTCGACAGGTCGCGAACGGTCGCTCCGCCCGGATTCAACCGCTGGCTCGTGCCGCCGGCGGCGCTGTGCATCCATCTGTGCATCGGGATGGCGTATGGCTTCAGCGTCTTCTGGCTGCCACTGACGCATGCGGTGGGGATTGATCACAGCGTCGCCGCCCCTCCCGACGCGACGCTCGCCGCCCGGCTCGTCTCGACGGAATGGGACTGGGACAAGCCCCTGCTGGGTTGGCTCTACACGCTGTTCTTCGTGTTTCTCGGCTCGAGCGCGGCGCTGTTCGGCACCTGGCTGGAGCGGGTGGGCCCGCGCCAGGCGGCGTTCGTGTCGGCCTGCTGCTGGTGCGGGGGGCTCCTGCTGTCGGCGTTGGCCGTCCGCTGGCACCAACTCTGGCTCCTCTGGCTGGGGGCCGGGGTGATCGGCGGGATCGGCCTCGGGCTCGGCTATATCTCGCCGGTGTCGACGCTCATGAAGTGGTTCCCCGATCGGCGCGGGCTCGCCACCGGCCTGGCGATCATGGGGTTTGGGGGCGGGGCGATGATCGGGTCGCCGCTCGCCGACCGGCTCATGAGGCTCTATCAATCGGCGACGAGCGTCGGCGTGGCTGAAACGTTCGTCACGTTGGCCGTGATCTACCTCGCCTTCATGATGCTCGGGGCCTTCGCCTACCGGGTGCCACCGGAGGGTTGGAGGCCGGCCGGTTGGGCCGGTCCGGGAGGAGGGAAGGCTGCGGAAAAGACGCGGTCGTTCACGGCGGCCGAGGCCTGTCGCACGCCCCAATTCTGGTTGCTTTGGGGCGTGCTCCTGGGCAACGTCTCGGCCGGAATCGGCGTTATCGGGATGGCATCACCGATGCTCCAGGAGGTGTTTGGGGGCCGGCTCATCGGCAGCGATCGACCGTTTGAGGCGCTCGATGCGGCTGAGCTGGCTCGCACGGCGGCGGTCGCGGCAGGGTTCACCGGGCTCCTCTCCCTGTTCAACATCGTCGGCCGGCTGTTCTGGTCGAGCCTCTCCGACCGGATCGGCCGCCGCGTTACCTATGCGATCTTCCTCGTCGCCGGGGCGGGCCTGTTCGCCCTCGTGCCAGTCGCCGGCCGGGCCGGGAGCGTGGCGGCATTCTGCGCCCTCCTCTGCCTCGCCTTGACGATGTACGGCGGGGGCTTCGCTGCCATCCCTGCGTACCTGGCCGATCTCTTCGGCACCGGCAGCGTGGGGGCCATTCACGGCCGCCTCCTCACCGCCTGGAGCGTGGCCGGCGTTCTCGGGCCGGTGCTCGTCAACTATCTCAACGAGGCGCAGGTCCGCGCCGGTATCCCTCGGGCACGGGCCTACGATCAGACGATGCTGGCGCTGGCCGGGGTGCTCCTCGCCGGGGCGGTGTGCAACTGGCTCGTGCGACCGATCGAGGCCCGGGAGATGGGGGCCGCGGCGCAAGGGGGAGACGCTACGGCTCCGAGAACGGGGGGCGAAGCGCCCGCCGCCGGCGAAGCAAAGAGCTCTGCGTGGGGACTTGTGATTGCGTTCTGGTGCCTCGTCGGCCTGCCACTGGCTTGGGGCGTGTGGGTCACGCTGCGGCAAACGTGGAGGCTCCTCGGCTGACAATGGGCCCTGCCAAGGGCGAGGCAGCTTTGGGCTCGATCGGTGAGCGAGAGAACACGATGACCAGATTCAGGATCACCAGGCGTGCCGTGCTTGTCTCGCTGAGTCTGTTTGTGGCGGTACTCGCCGAGCAACGGAACGCGGCGGCGGATGACCGGCCGAACATCATCCTCATGATCGCTGATGACCAGGGCCGGGATGGGCTATCGGTGGCGATGGCGCCCGATGTTGCGGCATCGACCGTCTTCCACACGCCCCGTCTGGAGGCCTTTGCCGCCCAGGGCCGCCGGTTCTCGAATGCGTATGCCCCGGCACCGGTCTGCTCGCCGTCACGGATCAGCATCCAGTGTGGCCGGACCCCCGCAGCCCTCCATTGGACGAAGGCCGCCCCGGCCGAGACGGGTCACCGGATGATCGAGCCGCGGATCATCAAGTCGATCCCCTACGAGCTCGTCACGATCGGCGAACTGATGCGAGCGGCCGGCTACGCGACGGCCCACTATGGCAAGTGGCACATCGGCGGCGGTGGCCCCGGCGCGCATGGCTACGACGAACATGACGGTGACACCGGCAACGAACAGGCCTTCGCCTTCACCGATCCCAATCCGGTCGATCTGTTTGGGATGGCCAAGCGCACCGAGGACTTCATGCGCCGTGCCGGAGAGGCGGGCAAGCCGTTCTACGTGCAGCTCTCCTGGAATGCGCTCCATGCGCCGGGAAACGCCCTGGAGAAGACGAAAGCGAAATACGCGCAGCTCGCCGCCGACGGTGGTACGAGCAAGCGGGCCGAGGTGGCGGCGATCACCGAGGATCTCGACACCGCCGTCGGCATGGTCCTCGACGCCGTCGATCGGCTCGGAGTCGCCGGTGAGACGTACGTCATCTACACCTCCGACAACGGCGCCGGTGGTGGCGGCCGGCGCGGGGCCTTGAGCGGCGGCAAGGGCTCGGTGTGGGAGGGGGGGATCCGCGTCCCGTTCATCGTTCGCGGGCCGGGGATCGCCGCGGGGTCGTGGTGCCACATCCCGATCGTCGGCTGGGACCTGCTGCCGACGTTTTGCCAGTGGGCCGAGATCGGCGAAGCAGCGATCCCGCCCGAGGTCGAGGGGGGGAGCCTCGTCGATCTCTTCGCCCGGGGGGACGAGGGGGACGTTGTTCGAAAGCGCTCTGAGCTCGTCTTCCATTTCCCCCATTATCAAAGTGGCCACACGCCTCATGCGGCGATCCGGATCGGCAATCTCAAGGTGATCGAGTTCTTCGAGGATTCGAGCGTCAAACTGTTTGATCTGGCCGTCGATCCCGGGGAGCGAAACGACCTCGCCACGGAACGCCCCAAGGATGCCGAGCTTCTCCGCCGCCGTCTTGAAAACTATCTCTTGAGCGTCGGTGCCCAGATGCCGTCGCTCGATCCAGCGTTTGATCCTGCCGCTCCACCGCCGCCCGAGAAACAGCGCGGGGAGCGGAAGGGAGCCCAGAACGACAAGAAACCGAGGAAGTCGAAATGAGCAGGAAGCATCGTCTGGCCTGGACCTCCCTGACCGTGGTCGTGGCTGCGATCGCCGCCACGGTGGCCATGGCCCACCCGGGGGGGCATGGCGGGGAGGCGCCATTCGGGCGTTGGCCGCGGGGGGGCCTCGGGCAGGCCAAGCCGGCGCGGCGCGCGCCGATCCGGCTGGTGTCGGCGCCGCGCGCGGAGAAGGGGCTTGCCGATGTCGCCATCGCCGAGGCGTTTGCCCCGTTTGAGAAGCTCGAGGCGATCCAGACTCGGGCGGAGGGGAACTTTTTCTTCGTCGAGGGGCAGGGTCTCCCCGATCACCCGCTCATGGTCGGAATCCGCGCCTGGCAGCAGCAGGTGCCGCTCCCCCAGCCCTACGTCGGCGACAACGCCTGGCAGATTCCCCTCAAGCCGGTACCGGCCGCCAAGCCGGCCAGTGCCAAGAATCGTTTTTTGCGCGGGGCGATCGCACTTGCCGTCAACGGAATCCCGATCTTCAATCCGCTCAACAATCGGGGCGAAGACGCCTACGCCATCGGCGAGCTCGACGACTACGGCGGCCACTGCGGCCGGGCCGACGACTACCACTATCATCTTGCCCCAGTCCATCTCGAGGAGCAGGTGGGGAAGGGGAAGCCGATCGCCTGGGCCCTCGATGGCTATCCCATCTACGGCTACACCGAGCCTGACGGCTCACCGGTGACCGGGCTCGACGAGCTCAATGGCCACGAGGATGCCGCCGGCAACTACCACTACCATGCGACGAAGGGCTATCCCTACCTCAACGGCGGCTTCCATGGCGAGGTGACCGAGCGCGAGGGGCAGGTCGATCCGCAGCCGGCGGCGCGGCCGGTGCGTGAGGCCCGCTCACCGCTGAGGGGGGCGACGATCGTCGGCTTCGAGGCGACCGGGGAGAACGCCCGCACGCTGACGTACGAGATCGGCGGCAAGCAAGGGACGGTTGCGTATGCCTACGAGGCCGACGGCTCGGCGACCTTCACCTACACGGAGCCTTCTGGGAAGACGAGCGAGGAGACGGTCCGCCCCCGCGGCCGCCGGCCCGGTGGTGGCGGTGACGAAAAGGGACGCCGCGAGCCCCCACCAGACGGCTCCCCGCCACGGCGAGGCCAGGCTGGCCCGCCGAATCGAATGGACCGTGCTGATCGCCGCCCGCCCCCTCCTCCACCCCGAGACGCTCCTCCGGGGCCGCGGCCGGAGCCAAGGGGGGCGTCGCAGAGCAAGCCTGCAGCCCCCCAGGGGGAGCTCGTTGTCACCAGCGCCGCCGTCGGCGACGACGGACGGCTGCTGCCGGAGTTCACCTGTGACGGCGACGGGATCTCGCCGCCGATCCGCTGGGAACCGGGCCCGGCGGGGACGAAGGAATATGCCTTGCTTCTCTGGCACGAGGCCCCCGACCGGCTGAAGTGTTATTGGGTCATCCATGGGATCCCCGCCGCCGTGACAGAGCTCGCCAAGGAGAATCCTGGGGCCGGCACGATCGGGCTCAACGACAAGGGGCGGGCCGAGTACGACCCGATGTGCTCGCGCGGTCCGGGGTTGAAGACCTACCACGTCACCCTCTACGCCCTGTCGGCCAAGGCGAAGCTGCCGGCCGCCGGGGCCACGCGCCAGCAGCTCCTCCGGGCGATTGCTGGGCTGACCCTGGCCGAGGGGACGCTGACGTTCGATTACGAACGGGAGGGGGGGCCGGATTGAGGGGCCTTAGCACCGGGGCCCTTCCCAGCGGCGACGGAGGGCGTCGGCCGCGACCGCGGCAATGATCGCCCCGCCGGTGACGATCCGCTTCAGCGGCTCCGAGGCGCCCAGTTGCGCCAGCCCTGCTTCGAGCGTGGCCATGACGAGGACCCCGAGGAGGCTCCCGACCACGCTCCCAGTCCCTCCGGAGAGGCTCGTGCCCCCGATCACCACCGCGGCGATCGCCGCCAGTTCGAGCCCGGCCCCGGCATTGGGATCGGCGGAGCCGAGCCGGGCGGAGGCAAACACGGCCGCCAGTCCCGCCAGCGCTCCCGAGAGGACAAAGACGGCGACGCGCGGCGGGGCGGTGTTGATCCCCGCCAGTCGCACCGCCGGCTCATTGGCGCCGATGGCGACGAGGTGACGGCCGAAGACCGTGCGCGAGAGGATGGCCTGCGCGGCGATCACGACGATCAGCGCCACTGGCACCGTCGGGGGGATTCCCAGGAGGGGAATCGGCTGCGCGAGAGGGCGGATCACTTTCCCGATGAACAGGGTCTGGGAACCGCTCACGGCATACGTCAGGCCACGGCAGATCTCGAGGCTCCCGAGCGTGACGAGGAACGACGGAATCCGCAGGCCGACCGTGAGGAGCCCGGTGGCGAGCCCGGCGCTGGCACCGGTGAGGATTGCCATCGGGATCGCCGCGGCCAGCGGCCAGCCCCCTTGAACGATTGCCACCCCGAGGACGGCGCCGGCCAGGGCCATCACCGATCCGACGGAGAGATCGATACCGCCGGCGATGATCACGAGCGTCATCCCGGCGGCGACGACGGCCAAGCCCGGCAGGCGGCCGGCGACGGTGGTCAGCGTCGCCATGGAGAGGAACCGCTCGGCGAGCATCCCAAACAGCGCCACGAGGCTCAGCCACACGAGCACCAGCACGCCCCATTCCCCGAGTCTGGTCCGCTTCATCGTCGCGTGCTCCCTGGCTGCTCGGTGTCGTCCCCTGCCCCGACAGCGTCACGCCCGGCGCTGCCGAAGGCTGCGGCCGTCACTGCTGCGTCACTCCATCCAGGCTGAAACTCCGCCACGATCCGCCCCTCCGCCATGACAAGGACCCGATCGCAAACAGCCCGCAGTTCGGCCAACTCCCCCGACGCCAGGAGGACCCCGCCGCCGCGATCGACAAACTCCCGGATCAGCCGGTGGATCGTCCCCTTCGCAGCGGCGTCGACGCCGCGCGTCGGCTCGTCACACAACAGCACCCGGCAGCCGGCCGCCAGCCAGCGCCCCAGCACCACCTTCTGCTGGTTTCCGCCGGAGAGCTCGCCGACCGGCTGCTCGATCGACGTGCAGTCGATCTCCACCCGCGTCCGGATCGCCTCGGCCGCTTCCCACTCTGCAGCCCGATCGATCCAGCCGGCCCGGGCCCGGGGCTGGCCCGGCAGGAGGAGGGCGTTGACCCGCATCGATTGGTCAAGGAGGAGTCCGTCGTGGCGGCGGTCCTCCGGAAGCATGCCGATTCCGGCGGCCACAGCCTGACGTGGGGAACGGAGGAGCCCGGCGCGGCCATCTCCGACGCGGATGCTCCCTGCCGCGGCGGGATCGGCACCGAAGATTGCCCGAAGCAGTTCGGTGCGGCCCGCGCCGACAAGCCCCGCGAGCCCCACCACCTCGCCGGCGCGGACCTCGAGGCTCACGCCCCGCACCCGGCTCCCGCGCTCGAGCCCGGCGACGGCCAGAACGATGTCTCCAGTGGGGGGCGACGCGGCGGCCGAGCCCTGCGGCGATGGACGCCCCGACATCTCCTCGATAAGCCGCTCCGGGGCGACGATCCCCCCGCGATGCTCGGCGACAAAGCGACCGTCACGGAGAACGCTCACGCGGCTGGCGATGCGTGGGAGCTCGTCGAGGCGGTGGGTGACGTAGATGACCGCCACCCCTTCGCGCACGAGGCGGCGGACATGCTCGAAGAGGAGGTCGCTCTCCGGGGCCGAGAGGGCCGCGGTCGGCTCGTCGAGGATCAGCACGCGGCACTGGCGGTCGAGGGCCCGGGCGATCTCGACGAGCTGACGCTGGCCGACCCCGAGCCGGGAAAGCGGCATCCGCGGAGGGAGATCCCCCAGACCCACGCGCTCGAGCGCCACGCCGGCCCGGCGATGGAGCGAGGCTCTGTCGACGACGCCGAAGCGGCTCGGGAGCCGATCGAGGAACAGATTCTCGGCGAGGCTCATGCCGGGAAAGAGGTTCATCTCCTGGAGCACCATCACGACGCCCGCCCCCTCCGCCGCCGCTCGCGAGCGGGGAGCGTAGGGGAGATCCCCCAGGGTCATCGCTCCGGCGTCGGCCCGGATCAGGCCCCCCAGGATCGCGGCCAGGGTCGATTTTCCCGCGCCGTTGGAGCCCATCAGAACATGGACCTCCCCCGCCTCCAACTCGAGTGAGACCTCGCGGAGAACCGGCACCGACCAGGCCTTCGAGAGCCCCGCGGCGCGGAGCACGACCGGGCCGGCGCTCATGGCGTGCCCGTGGCGAGATCGACGGGGGTCGTCCGATCCTCTGGTGTCGCGGCGCCGGCGAGGATGTCGAGGGCCGCCTCGATCCCCGCGACGGCCAGCCGGTCGCCATGCTGGTCGACGGTGACGGCCAGCCGGCCGTCGGCGAGGAGCGGCGCGACGGCGGGGATGTTGTCGAAGCCGGAAAGGAGGACCTTCCGCCCCGAGGCCTCGATCGCCGCGGCCGCGCCGAGCGCCATGCTGTCATTGGCGCAGAGGATCGCGGCCAGGGCGGGATGCTCCGCCAGCAAGCTTGCGGCGATGCTGTTGGCCTTCTCCATCTCCCACTGTCCGCTCTGCCGGGCGACGATCCGCAGGCCTGCGGCGGTGGCAGCATCCTCGAGCCCGAGGGCACGCTGCTGGCCGTTGAAGGCCGTCACGATCCCCTCGATGATTGCCACTTCGGCCCCGGCTTCGAGCCTGGCCGCGACCGCCTCACCCGCAAGGCGCGCCCCCGCGCGGTTGTCGGGGCCGACGAACGGAGCGGCCAGCTCCGACTCGACGAGCACGGCGGGGTCGAGCCGGTTGTCGATGTTGACGATGAGGACGCCGGCGTCGGCGGCGCGCTTCAGCGCCGGGACGACGGCCTTGGAATCAGCCGGGGCGATGACGATCGCCGCCACGCCGCGGGCCACCATCTGCTCGATGAGCGTGACCTGCTCGGAGACGTCGGTTTCGTTGCGCATCCCGTTGACGACAAGCTCGTAGCGGTCGCTCCGGCCGGCCTGATGGGCCCGGGCCCCGTCGGCCATCGTCGCGAAAAACTCGTTGGCAAGCGACTTCATCACCAGCGCAACGAGCGGCTTGCCGTCGGCCTTCGCGCCGGCGGTGCCCCCCGGTCCGCCGGGACGGGCGCACCCCACGAGGGGGAGCAGCGCCACCAGGAGCGGGAGGATTGTGGTCGTGGGGCGGAGCCCCGGTGTCGCGCTGACTCGCCTCATCGCCGCTGCCCTCCCGGTGAACTGTCCCTCCCGCCACCGGAGCGTTCTACTACGGCCGGCCATCCCCGAGCGAGTCCCTGCGTTTTCCGGAGTGTTCCCTGATGCGTTTGTCGTTCTCGGTGGGTGTGGTGGTCGCCGTGGTGGCCCTCGTGGCCCTCCTTCTCCCACGTGCGGCTGCCGAGGGGCTACCGCTTGGCGGGGGGAGCGGGCTGGTGTTCGCGACGGCCGCGGAGGGGCGCGAGGTCGTCGCCGCCGAGGATGAGTTCACGGCGCGGATGAGCCCATTCGACCGCCAGGCCCGGCTTAAATCGGCCGGCCCGGTGAGTAGCGCCGAGCACCGGGCGTTCGCCGCGCGGAGCGTGCTGGAGTGGGGCGACCGTGACCGCCGCGCGATCACCGGGGCGATGCGCGGGCTCGAGGCCCGGTTCACGGAGATCGGCGTTCGGTTCCCCGAGCGGGTCCTCCTCGTCAAGACCAGCGGCGACGAGGAGGGGGGCGCTGCCTACACACGCGGCACGGCGATCATGCTCCCGGCGAAGGTTCTCGGCAGTGCCACGCCCGTCCTCCGCCGGCTTCTCTGTCACGAGCTGTTTCATGTCCTCTCCCGCAGCCGGCCGGCCTTGCGGGAGAGGCTCTACGCTTCGATCGGTTTCCTGCCCTGCGGCGACGTCGTCCTGCCGGGTGACCTCGAGGATCGCCGGATCACCAACCCAGACGCGCCGCTGTTTGATCACTGCATCCGGGTCAAGGTCGACGGGGTCGAGCGGTCGATGGTGCCGGTACTCTGGTCGCGGACGGCCACGTACGACGCGAAGGCAGGGAAGCCCTTTTTCGACTCGATGGAGTTCCGGCTCCTCGCGGTGCGCGTCGAGGGGGACCCTCCCCGCGGCGTGCCCGACGTCGATGACGCGGGTGAACCGATCATGATCAAGCCGGAGGGGGCGGCAGGATTCTTCGAACAGGTGGGAAGGAACACTGGCTACCTGATCCACCCCGAGGAGATCCTCGCCGACAACTTCGAGCTGCTCGTCGCGGCTGACCGGCGGCCGCCCAGCCCGGAGATTGTCCGCCGCCTGGGGGAGATTCTCGGGGCTGGGAAGTGAACTCGCGGGCTCACTCGTGAGGGGGGGGCTGGGGCGCGTGCGGAACTTTTCCTCTTTCCTAACGTTGAAGTCACCTCACCTCGATTCGATGCCCCGACGAGTCGTGGGGCTCCACGATCGGCTCCCAGACCAGACGATGCTCTTTCCCCTCGCGTCACGGGCCAACCCGCCGCGCGTGGCACGGATCCCCCGACACCATGGATCTGCAGATATCCCTCTCCGTCGCCCACCCCAGTGACCTCCTCCGTGCCGGTCTGATCGCGATCGCGGCCGGTGAGGGGATCGTGATCGCCGGAAGTTATCGCGATGCCGAGGGGGCGATCGACGGGATTGCCGCGTCGCGCCCCGCTGTGGCGCTGATCGACAGCGCCCTCCCCTCCCCTGATGGCTTCGCGGTCGCCAGGCAGGTGCTCGATCAGACCCCCGGAATCGCTGTCGTGATCATCAGCCCCGCGGCCGACACGACCCATCTGGCCCGAGCGCGGGCAGCCGGGGCGGTCAACTGCATCGCCGAGAGTTGCAGCGCCACGGAGCTCTTGGTGACGATCCGCAACGCCGCGCTGGGACGGGCCCCGCAGCCCCCCGAGCCGTTCGCGGTCGTGACTGCCCGGCTGGCTGCCAGTGGCCCGGACGCGGCCGATCGCCATCTAACGCTCCGCGAGCGGCAGGTGCTGCGCCATCTGGCTTACGGCCTGAGCAACGACGAGATCGGCGCGGCGCTGGGAATCGGGCTGGAGACGGTGAAGACACACGTCCACAAACTGTTGCGGAAGATGTCGATGCGCGACCGCACGCAGGTGGCGGTGTGGGCGGTCAAGAACGGCGTCGTGTGAAGGGGCAAGGCTGCCGGGTCAGACCTTCTCGAGCTTCGTGACCCGTCCGGTGGCGACCCACTCCGCCACGAAGATGTCGCCGGAGGGGGTGAAGCAGGCGTCGTGCGGGTGAACGAACTCGCCGTCGACCCACTTGTCGGGCTGGCCGCGGAGATTCTCCACAGTCCCCAAGCGGGCGACCGCTTCGCCGAGCTTTGCCACCGGCTTGTTGTCGGGCCCGAGGAGGGTGACGCAGGCCT
Organism: Candidatus Kuenenia stuttgartensis; assembly: GCA_945865325.1. Taxonomy (GTDB): domain Bacteria; phylum Planctomycetota; class Planctomycetia; order Pirellulales; family UBA1268; genus QWOP01. The sequence continues at coordinate 11,866 of CAMBFA010000008.1, read as the reverse complement.
TCAATTCCGGGACGACGAGGAGATCCTTCCAGCTGTCGATATTGGCCGGCAGCCCGAAGCCGGGAAGTGTTTCCTGGTAGACACCTTCCATCGAGAACACCTGGAGCGTGTCGTGGGCCCGGTCGGTGACAACGATCGTCGGCGGGCGCCCCGGCCGGCGGTCGACCCACAGCCCATGGGCGGTGTTGAACGTCCCCTGGCCGTCGCCAGCGCCGCCGAAGCAGTTGACCCAGTTCGCATCCTTGTCGTAGCGGTGGATCTTGAAGGTGCCGTAGCCATCGGCGAGGAGGAAGCCGCCGTCATCGAGGAAGGCGACGTTCGTCGGCAGGAAACCCTCGCGCGTCCAGGTCGCGGTCGTCGAGACATCCTCACCGGCCGCGTAGCAGCCCGACTCCATCGGAGCCTTGCGGTACCAGACCGTCTCGCCGTCGAGGGTCAGCTTGGCGAACGCCTTCACTTGCTGGTAGGCGCAGACATAGAGGAACTCCCCATCCCCCTCCTTCCGGACCTCGATGCCGTGGCCCCCTCCTTGGAACTGGCTGCCGAAGGCGCGGAGGAACGTCCCGGCGGGATCGAAGACGAAGATGGCCGGGTGGTCTTTCTGTTCCTTCCGCCCCTCGTGGATGACGTACAGATTCCCTCCCGCATCGACGGCGACATTGTGGGTCGTCTGCCAGGTGTAGCGGTCGGGGAGTTGCGGGAAGTGATGCTTGACGCGGAAGGTGTGCTCCCCGGAGCCGATGATCGTCTCCTTCCCCGCCTGGCGGACGCGGGCCAGGGCCGGGGTGGCCGCGGCGGCGGCAGCGCCGAGCGCCAGCGCCCCGGTGAATCCCCGGCGGGAGAGGCGCGACGGCTGGGATGAACGGTCAGACGGCATAGTCGAGGCTCCGGACGTGAATGGAGAGGGGAACGGGTAAGCGAGGAAGGAGACGCATCCCCTCCGCTCCTTGAGATCCCCCACCGAAGTTGTAGTGCCGAGACGACGGGCCGCCAAGCGGCAGCGGCAGCCGGGCGAGGGGCCGATCAGGCCAGGATGTCGTGGATCACCCGGCCATGGACGTCGGAGAGGCGGAAGTCGCGGCCGCCGAAGCGGTACGTCAGTTGCTCGTGGTCGACGCCGAGGAGATGGAGGACCGTCGCCCACAGGTGGTGGACGGTGACAGGATGCTCGACGGCGTGGTAGCCGAGATCGTCGGTGGCACCGTAGGTCGTCCCCCCTTTCACGCCCCCTCCCGCGATCCACACGCTAAACCCGAACGGATTGTGATCGCGGCCGTCCGACCCTTGCGCGAACGGCGTCCGGCCAAACTCACCGGCCCAGACGATGAGCGTCTCTTCAAACAGCCCACGGCGCTTGAGGTCGTGGATCAATCCGGCGATCGGCTGATCGACCTGGGTCGCCATCTCCGTGTGCCCGGTCTTCAGGCCACCATGCTGATCCCACGGATTGCCGATCTGGCCGGGATCGGCGGGCCGCGGCAGGCAGGTGAGCTCGATGAAGCGCACGCCGCGCTCCACGAGGCGCCGGGCAAGGAGGCACTGCCGGCCATACTCGACGGTCTCCCGGACTGGCGAATCGATCCCGTAGAGGGCCTTCGTTTCGGCCGTCTCGTCACTCATGTCGACAAATCCCGGCACGGCGGCCTGCATCCGCGCGGCCGTCTCGTAATTCCTGATCGCCGCTTCGAGGCGCGGGTCGTCGCCGGTGAGGGCGAGATGGCGGCGGTCGAGACGCGCGATGACGCGCATCCGCGCTTCCTGGCTGAAAAGTGGCTCGCGCGGCCGGATGTTGGCAACAGGATCGGCCGCTGAGGGATCGAGGAGCGTCGCTTGGTGCGTCGCCGGCAGATAGCCGCTGCCATAAATACCGACGCCCCCGAGCGGCGCCCCGCCCCCGGCGAGAACGACAAACCCCGGCATCTCCCCGCAATCGCTCCCCAGGCCATACGACATCCAGGCCCCGGCGCTGGGATGGCCGGCGAGGGAAAAGCCGCTGTGGAGATGGTAGTTGGCCTGGGCGTGTTCGTTGGCCGGGCTGGTCATCGAGCGGATCACGGCGAGGTCGTCGGCACAGCCGGCGATGCGGGGGAAAAGATCGCTCACCGGCAGGCCGCTTTTCCCCCGGCGGCGAAACTCCCACGGGCTGGCCATGATCGTGCCGTTGGCGTTGAACATCGTCGGCTTCACCGGCACCGTCATCGGCTTGCCATGGTCGACCGTCAGCCGCGGCTTGGGATCGAACGAGTCGACAGCCGAGACGCCCCCCGACATGAAGCAGAAGATCACGCTGCGGACGCGGGCTGGCGGTGCCGAGGGCCCGGGCGCAGCGTCGAGATCGCCCCGCGCCGTCAGCGCCGAGAGGGCCATGGCGCCAAAGCCGGTCGAGGCCCCGGTGAGGAGTCGACGGCGTGGCATCGTTGGATGGCTGAGACCAGACCGGCTGGATTCACTCGACATAGCCCGGCTGGATTCACTCGACATAGATGAGCTCCTTGAGGCACAGGATGGCATGGGCCACGTCCCCCCAGGCAAACGCCTCGGTCTCGGCCGCGGGGCGGGGCGTGCCGTCGGGGAGGGTCGCCTGAGCGGAGCGCACGGCGCCGAGATGAGCCAGGAGGAGCGCCGTTTCTTCGCTGTCGGCGGGGCGCGACAGGGCGGCGAGAAGCATTCCCTGCAGACGGGCCTCATCGGTGGCCGGTTCGGCGGCCACGCGCGCACCCCATTTCGTCGCCTGATCGATGATGAAGGGGTCGTTGAGCATCGTCAGCGCCTGCACCGGCCCGCCGGTGATGTCGCGCGTGCCGCGGGTCGTCGTCGGCTTCGGGGCGTCGAAGACCTCGAGGAACGGATTGGAGGCGTTGCGTCGGATCCGCTGATACAGACTGCGGCGCCGGTTGCCGTCGAGCGGGCCGACCGGTCCGCCCCCTTCGGTCTTCGCCGTGTGGTAGACGTCGATGCCCGGGCCCCCCATCATCGGGTCGAGTTGGCCGGAGATGGCGAGGATCGAATCGCGGATCGCTTCGGCGTCGAGGCGGTGGAGCGGAGCGTGGGAGAGGAGCTCGTTGAGGGGATCGATCTGCGTGGCTTTGGGGGATGGCAGCGCCACACCCCGGAAGGCCCGGCTCATGACCATCTCCCGCAGGACCCGCTTCACCGACCAGCCTTCATCGATGAACCGGCCGGCAAGCCAGTCGAGCAGCTCGGGGTGCGTGGGAGGGGTGCCAAGGCGGCCAACGTTGTCGGTCGTGGCAACGATCCCACGCCCAAAGAGATGGTGCCAGAGCCGGTTGACCATGACGCGGGCGAGGAGATCCCTCCCCGGCCCGACCGCTTCGTCGGCCAGTTGGAGCCGTCCGCTTGGCGCCTCACCGGCTTCGGCCCTGGCCGCGAAGGGGGCGCTACCGAACAGCGACAGCCCGCGGCGCGCCACCGGAGCAGCCGGGCGGGTGTGTTGGCCACGGATGAAGAGCGCCTGGTCGTAACCGGCCGCCTCAAGGACGCCGGGAGCCCGACGTGGAACAGGAATGCCTCGTTCCAGAGCCCGGTAGCGATCGACCCCTTCGCGCAGTGTGGGAAGCTCGGCGAGGGTCGTGGGAAGGATCCCGCGGCGGATGAAAAAGTCGAGCAGCGCCCGACTGTCGTCATCGAGTGAGCCATCCCGCCAGGCAAGAATCGTCGCGGCGAGGCCTGATTCCATCCGCTGCGCGAAATCAGCAGGATCTGCCGGCACCGGCCCGGCGAGGAATGGCGCCGCCGCGAGGAATGTGTCGCGCGGCGGCTCGGGGGCATCGCCCTTCATCACGGCGGCGATTCCGAAAAACGCCCGCTCGACCGGGTCGGTGACGAGCTCGACATACGCCGTCGCCCCGCGCCGGTAGCTCGTGTCGAGGCGGAGCCAGGCGAGGTCGTCACGCTCGGGGCGGACGGCCGGGTAGATCCCACCATTACCGAGCGGATAATTCTCGATGACGAGCCGGGCGACGCTCCCGCGACCGAGGACGCGGAGAGAGACGCTGTCGGTGTCGATGACGAACCGGGGAGACTGATAGACCCCAGGCTGGCGACTGCTGAGCAGATGGGTGTGGATCCCCGCTGGAAGGATCCCCGTGATGACGCGATCGCCGTCGGTAGCAATGGCAAACGCCCCGTTGGCCGCCGGCTCTGGCATCAGCCCCGAGCCATGGCGAAACCACGATTGATGGTCGGGCCCGCGCAGATCCCACAGCGGAGTGAGGGGGGCGTTGGCCGCGATCCTGGCGCGCTTGTCACTGTCGAGGGCGGTGACGAGCGTGCCCCAGGTGGTGGGCCACGCTTCCGGCGGTGCCGCGGTGAGTGTCGCCCAAGCATGGAGTGGGCTGGCGGCATCGCCCCGGGCCTCGGCCAGAGGGGCCGCGAGTGGATCCCCGGCTGCCACGCTGGCATTCAGCAGCGCTGCGGAGAGCTGCTGGCGCTGGTCGCGGAGACGGGCGAGGGCGTCGCGCGTCGCCCCGTCGAGCGCTGCGAGGAGCTCCTCGTCGGATACCCCTTCCGGGCCGGCCTGGAACGACGCCGCCACCTCGTCGGCCGACAGGGCTCGGTCATACGCCCGGGCCTCGGCGATCTCGCCGGCCAGCGGCGGATCGATGTCGGAGAGCCGCTGACCGAAGAGGAATCGGGCGCTGCCGGCCTTGAACGTCCAGAGCGTCCCCTTCGTGAAGGGCCCGCCATACGGCACGCCGTTGCGGTAGACGCGGATCGAATGGTCAGCCGCATACACGATTCCCACATGAACGAGCGTTCCCGGTCCGGCCGTCTCCTCCGGCCCCCTCGGATCCTGCGTGCGGTTGAAGAAGTCACTCCCCGCCAGCCAATGGCGCGGCTGGATCTCGCCGAAGACGATCGAATCGAAGAACCGACCCTCGGGAACATCCAGCCCGATCACCCCCCCGCCGCGCTGATCGAGATTGGCCAGCGTCACCCAGGCCTCGAGTGTCTTTTCGCGGAGGTCGCGTGTGAGCGCCTTCGTGCGCATGTTCGCCCCGACGCCGTCGAGGATCAGCCGGCCGTCGCGAACGACCGCGCCCCCCAGGAGTTCGCCGTCGAGACCGCCGACGCTGTCGCGCGTGTCAGCGGAAAAGCTCCATCGCGCAAACGGGGCCGGGAGTGCGGCGCTGCCCGGCTCGCCGCCGCGGCGGCGCTCGAGGGCCCGGGCCTGGGCCGGCCTTTCGATCGCCTCGATCGATAAGCTCACGTCAGCGAGGTCTTTCCCCAACACCGCAGTGCGCGCCTGTCGTGAGCGCTGATCTTCAAGCCGGATGGCAAAACGTCCGGCCGCATCGAGCCACGCTGCCGCGAGCCCGGCCTTGATCGAAGACTTGAGCGCGGAAAGCTCGGCGTCGGCGGCCTGGAGGGCCTCCGGTCGGTCGAGGATCACCTGCCCCGGTCGGCTGCTGGAGAGGATCCCGTAGAGGGCATAGAAATCCTCTTGGGTGATGGCGTCAAACTTGTGATCGTGGCAGCGGGCGCAGGCGGCGGTGAGCCCGAAAAATGTCTTGGAATAGACATCGATCTGGTTCTCGACCACCTTCACCTGGTCGTCGAGGGCATCGACCGGTACGAAGCCGAGCTCCACCATCCGCAGATGCGCCGGGCCAATCGCCGATTCATTGAACCCCTCGGTGGCGTTCCAACGCGGATCGGGGAGAAGGTCGCCGGCGATCTGCTCGCGCACGAACTGGTCGTAGGGGAGATCGGCGTTGAACGCCCGAACGAGGTAGTCGCGGTAGCGCCACGCATTGGGAAGCTCGGGGTCTCCCTGGCTGCCGTGCGACTCGCAGTAGCGGACGAGATCCATCCAGTGGCGCGCGAAGCGCTCGCCGAAGCGCGGGGAGGCGAGCAGCCGGTCGACGGCAGCCGCGTAGGCTGCCGGCGAAGGATCGGCCGTGAAGGCGAGCACCTCCTCGGGGCTGGGAGGGAGCCCGGTGAGGACGAACGACAGCCGCCGCAGGAGCGCCGCCGGGGGAGCGACCGGGGCCGGTTCGAGGCCGGCTGCGTCGAGTCGGGCGACCAGAAAGCGATCGATCGGGTTGGCAGCCCAATCGGCGCGGCGTGTTGGAGGTGGCTCGTGGCGGTGAAGCGGTTGAAAACTCCACCATCTGCGGCGTTCGGCGAAATCGGCCGGGGCGGTGGTCCGGCCGGCGCCGGGGGGCTCACGCGGATCAGGGGCGCCGGCCGCGATCCAGTCGCTAAAGGCGGCGAGCGTGTCGTCGTCGAGGCGCTCCCCCCCCTGCGGCATCTCGAGCCCGGGCAGCTCGTGTCGCAGGATGGCGAGGAGGCGGCTGTTGTCTGGAGCGCCGGGACCGAGGATCGCCCCCCCTGCTCCGCCGGTGCGCATTCCTTCGCGGTGGTCGAGGACGAGCCCCCCTTCCGCCACACCATCACTGCGGTGGCATTCTTGGCAGCGTTCGACGAGCACCGGGCGGATCCGGGTTTCGAAGAGATCGAGGGCATCGTCGGCCCGCAGCCCTGCCGGCGCGAATCTGCCGAAAACCATCGCCGCCCACAGGCCAGCGGCCAGGCAGCGCTCGACAGCACGACCACCCCAGCTCGTTGAACAGCTCATCAACCGATCCCCCCGATAAAGCCACGCTTCGGCAGGCGATGCCGGTTCGGATCGCCCGCTACACTCGCTCCCATCATATCCTCTCCCGCTCCCCTTCCCCGAGGGCTTCTTCCATGCGGATCGTCTCGCTCCTGCCCAGCGCCACCGAGATCATCTGCGCGCTCGGGCTCCGTGAGGCGCTCGTCGGCGTGACCCACGAGTGCGACCATCCGGAGGGGGTCCGCGGGCTGCCCCGCGTCACGCAGACGCTCATTCCCACCGACGCGACCAGCCGGGAGATCGACGAGCTCGTCCGCGAGCGTCTCCGCTCGAAGCGGGCGCTCTACGAACTCGATCTGGCGGTGCTCGACCATCTCGCCCCCGATCTCATCGTCACCCAGGCGCTGTGCGACGTCTGCGCGGTCGCTGAAGCGGAAGTGACCGCGGCGGCGTGTCGGTTGCCGGGGAAGCCGCGCGTCGTCAATCTCGAGCCGGCGAGTCTGGCCGAGGTCCTCACGAGTCTTCAAACGGTGGCCGACGCGGCCGGCGTTCCGGAACTTGGCCGAGCGGCAGTGGCGCGCTTGCAGGGGCGGATCGATGCGGTCGCGGCCCGTTCTGCGGGTGTGACGCGGCCGCCGCGTGTCATGCTCATGGAATGGATCGATCCCCCCTTCACGGCCGGCCACTGGTCCCCCGGGATCGTCCGTCTCGCCGGTGGCCGGGAGGTGGTGGGACGCGAGGGGGAGAAGTCGCGGTCGATCCCCTGGGAGGAGATCGTGGCTGCCGATCCGGAGGTGCTCGTGATCGCCTGCTGCGGGTTTGACATCTCCCGCACCCGACAGGATCTCCCCATCCTTCTCGCCCAGCCCGGACTCCGCACGCTGGCCTGCGTCCGCGACGAGCGGGTCTATCTGTTCGACGGCAATGCCTCTTTCAGCCGCCCCGGCCCGCGCTTGGTCGAGAGCCTCGAGATCCTCGCCCACGCCCTCCATCCGGGCCTCCATCCTCTCCCCGCCGGGCTGGGGCCTGCGGAACGACTCACCGCCGCCGAGCTGGGCGGTTGAAGAGTGCGATCCCTGACTCGTGAAGACCCCCGCCGGCGGGGCGGCGATCCTCGAACTAGAATTGGCGGAGCGCGGATTTGCAGCGGCGGAGGAGTTGAAACGATTCCCCCTGCCGTCCGTTCTCCGCGCGAGCTTCTGCGCGCTCGCAGGCCGCGGGGCATCCAGTCCATGTCGAAGGGATTTTCATGTCACGGCATCAGCAGTCGCTTTTTCCCAGCGCGGCGCCCGAAACTCGCGTCGTTCGGAGGCTTGTCGGAGGCTTGGTGGTCATTGGGATGACCGTGGCTTTTTGGAGTGCCAGCGGCCAGGCCGGCGAGATCGGCTTCGTGGAGGAGTTTGCGCTGGCGGAGGATCGTGAGGCGATCCTCGCCCGGCTCGTGCCGGGAACGGAGGAGTCGTTCTATTTTCACGCCCTCCATCTTCTCAATACCGAGCGGTATGCCGAGGTCGAGCCGCTCCTGGCAGAGTGGGTCAAGGCCCATGGTGAGACGGAGCGGGTGTGGGAGATCCGCTCGCGGCGAGCGCTGCTCACCTATGCACAAGATCCGCAAGGCTCGATTGCTTACCTCGAGCGCCGGCTCGGCGTTTCTTATCCGCACGAGCGGATCGTCCCCGGGCTCGAGCCGCAACTGCCGACGGCGCTGGATGGGAAGCTCGTCTCGGCGGAGGCTTTTGCCGCCCGGGCCCAAGCCCAGGCCCCCGGCACGCTCGAAGGCTACGAGGAGAGCGCCCTCGACCGGCTCTGCGAGAACGCCGCGCCGCTCGATCCGCTCCGCCGCCGCCAACTCCTCGCTAGGCTTACGCGCCCCGATCACGACGGCCTCGAAAAACTCATTGCTGCTGATCTCGATGCGCCAGACTCGGCCGGCTTCGGATCGCTGCCGATCCATCGGCTCCTCACCATCTCCCAGCTCGACGCGCTTGGCCTCCTCAAGCCGGAGCTTGTCGATCATCCTGCCTTCGTAGCGGCGATGCTCCCAAAGCTCCAGCCGGGGGCCGACGACGACTGGCGCAGCGACTCTGGCGTGAAGCGCGCGTATCTTGAGCGCTTGCAGGCGTTTACAAATCGGCTCGGGCCGGTTCACAACTCCCTCAAGGCCCATGTCCGCTACCACTTCCTCGTGCACGACCTAGCAGAGGGAAAGTGGAACAAGGGAGCGTTTCTGGAGTACCTGAAGCTGCCCCGGCCGCAGGGGTATGTGGCGCCCAAGCTCTTGGCCAGCGACGCCGCGCGGGCCTTCCCCTGCCAGCTCGGGATGGCGTTTGAAGGCTCGCTCCTGCCGCCGATCGGCAACGACGAACCGCTCGTCCGCACGCTGCTGGCCCACTTCCTCGTCGACGCGGCCGACACGCGCGAGTTTGTTCCCCTCATCGAAGGGGAGTATCTCGCCCGGCTGTTTGCCGAGACGAAGCTCACCAGTGGCCTCGGCGACCGTGACAAGCATGCGGCGGTCCTCGGCCCGGCCGCCTACCGGGCCCTCCGCGACCGGGTGGAGATCGAGTTTCTCCCCACAAATCCGACCACGTTCCGGGCTGATGCAGCGGTGGCCCTCGATCTGGCCGTAAAGAATGTCGCGGAATTATCAGTGCGGATCTTCGAGATCAACACCCGCGGCCATTATCTCAAGCAACTCAAGGAGATCGACACCGACATCCCGCTCGACGGCCTGACGCCGACCGTCGAGCTCGTCATTCCCTCCAACGACGACGCGCTCCTGCGGCGCGTCCGCCATCTCGATCTCCCCCAGCTTTCGCAGCCGGGGGTGTATGTGATCGACTTCGTCGGCAACGGCCGGTCGAGCCGGGCCCTGGTGCGGAAGGGGCGGCTCCGGCCGCTCGTCGTCGGCACCGCGTCGGGGCAGCGATTCACGATTCTCGACGACGCCGGGAAGAAGGTGATGAAGGCGCGGCTGTTCCTCGAGGGGCAGGAGTATTCCAGTGGCGACGACGGCACGATCCTCGTCCCCTTCAGCACCGCCCCCGGCCGCAAGCCGGTGGTGGTGACGGCGGCGATTCCCTCAGGGGACGGCGAGACAGAGATCACGAGCCTCGACTTCTTCGAGCATGCCGGCGAATCGCACGAGCTCCGCGCCGGGATCCACGTCGATCGGGAGAGCCTGCGGACACGGGCCACTGCCGAGGTCCTTCTCCGTCCGGCGCTGCTTGTCAACGGCCGGCCGGTGTCGCTGGCGGGCCTCGAGTCGACGAAGCTGACGATCCAGTCGATCGATCTCGACGGCGTACCGGCGCTCAAGGAGGTGCTCGATTTCGAGCTCTTCGAAGACCGAGAGCGGGCCTACGAGTTTCTCGTCCCCCAACGGCTCGCGAGCGTCACCTTCACGCTGTCGGGCAAGGTCAAACGGCTCACGGCCGGCGGGGAGCTCTTGGAGCTCGCCACGAGCCAGACGTTTGCTGTCAATTCAATCGACCGCACCGACAAGGTCGAGGACCTGTTTCTCGTTCGCTCCGGCGACCGGACGTTTGTCGAGGTCCGCGGGAAGACGGGGGAGCCACGGCCGTCGCGCCCCGTCACGATCACGCTCAAAGCGCGCGACTTTCGCCACCAGCCCTCGTTCACGCTCAAGACCGACAAGCAGGGGGCGATCGATCTGGGGGCTCTCCCCACGGCTGGCGCCGCCGCCATCGACACGATCTCCGCCCAGGGCCCGGAGGGAACCTCCCACACTTGGCCGCTCCTCCCCGATCGGGTCGCGTTTCGGGAGACGGTTCATGGCCGGGTCGGCGCGCCGGTGCGCGTGCCGTATCTGCCGCGGGGCATTTCCCGTTCCGGTCGCGCGGCTGAGAGGCCGGCGCGCGACGACGTGTCGCTGTTTGAGCTCCGCGGCGGCAGTTATTCAGTCGATCGCTTCGAGCACCTCGCCGTCGAGGATGGAGATCTCATCCTTTCCGATCTCCCTGCCGGCGATTACGAACTTTTCATGAAGGGGAGCGGCACGCGGATCTCGGTCCGGATCACGGCCGGTGAGCGCGTCGATGATCTCTATGTGGGGCCATTGAGGCAGCTTGAGGCGCCGCGGCTGTTGCCGACGGCGATCGAGCGGATCGCGCCTGAGGGGGCCGATCTGGTGTTGCAGCTGAAACACTCCAATCCTTTCACGCGGGTCCATGTCATCGCCACGCGGATGACGCCCGACTTCGATCTGTTTGGGAGTCTTGCGAAGATCCGCGGCGCGGAGCCGTGGGTCTATGCCCAGGGGGCCTTCACCTCGGCGTATGTCAGCGGCCGGAATCTCGGCGACGAAATCAGCTACATCCTTCGCCGCCGAGGGCAGACAGCTTTCGCCGGCGCGATGGTCGATCGGCCGAGCCTCCTCCTTCATCCCTGGGCGATCGACGACACGCAGACAGCGAAACAAGACGCCCAGGCGGGGGATGAGTTTCAGCGTGCCGAGCCGCCACCGGCGAGCATGGCGGCGGCAGCCGATCCGGCCAAGGCAGCGGGAGCAAGCGCGACGGAGAGCTTCTCCGATCTCGACTTTCTCGCCGACGGTGGATTTGTCCTGGCGAATCTCGTGCCGGCCGACGACGGTACGATCCGGATTCCGCTCGAGAAGCTGAGCGTTCATCAGGAGGTGACAGTCGTCGTCGTCGATCCGACGCAGACGCTTCTGCGCAGCATGGCCCTCCCTGCCGCAGCGCCCCTTCTGGCCGATCTCCGGCTGCGGACGCCGCTTGACCCTCAAAAGCACTTCGTCCAGCAACAAAAAGTGACGATCGTCGAGCCGGGGAAGGCCGACGGAAAAGATTTTGAATTGGCGGATGTGGCGGCGAGCCGGTTCGAGGCTTACGACAGCCTCGCCAAGGTCTATGCGCTCTACGGCGCCCTCACGAAGAGCCCCGATCTGGCGACGTTTTCATTTCTGCTGCGATGGCCGAAGCTCGACGATGTGGAGAAGAAGAAGCTCTATTCCGAGCATGCCTGCCACGAGCTGAATCTGTTTCTGTACAAGAAGGATCCGGTCTTTTTCCGCGCGGTCGTTGTGCCGGGATTGCAGACGAAGAAGGACCGGACGTTCATCGATCGCTGGCTCCTCGAGGACGAGCTCACGGGCTATCTCGAGCCATGGGCCTACGGGCAGCTCAACACAATCGAGCGAGTTCTTCTCGCCGATCGCATGGCTGCCGACCGGCCGCGGACCGAGCGCCATCTCGCCGACACCCTCGCCCTTCTTCCCCCCGACACCGAACGCCGCCGATCGCT
>CAMBFA010000007.1 GCA_945865325.1 Candidatus Kuenenia stuttgartensis | reverse complement strand
GGCTGGGTGGGGCGCACCACCCAGCCGGCTGCCTGCGGAATTGGCCGGCCGACGGTCAGGCCTTCGCCTCGTCGAGCGCCTGCTGGAGCCGCGGCTTCTGCTGCACACCCATGAACTGCTGCACGAGTTTCCCCCCCTTGAAGATCATCAGGGCGGGGATACTCGAGACGTTGTAGGCCATGGCCGTCTCGCTGTTCTCGTCGACGTTCACCTTGCCGACCTTGAACGTCCCTACGTTTTCCTTGGCGAGATCCTCGATCGTCGGGCCGATCAGCCGGCAGGGGCCGCACCACGGCGCCCAGAAATCGACCAAGACCGGCACATCTGAATCGAGCACTTCCCGCTGGAAGTTCTCGTCGGTGAACTCAAGGGCATCTCCTGCCATCTCAAACGGCTCCTTCATTTCGGCGGGGGCGGGCGTCATGATGTCGGGACGGCCTCCGTACGGCCGAGACATCGCGTTTCCTAGTATACCGGTCCCCAACCGCGGGCAATCGCTTGGTCGCTTCCCCACACAACCCCGCCCATCGGATTTCGCTCCAAGGGGCGTGGGAGCCGCCGTCGGCCGGCTCGTCCGTCTGGGGGCGGTCGTTCGGTCGCCCCGGCGAGCTCCCGTCCGGGGAGCGGATCGACCTGGTGATCGTCGCTCCGCGACCGGTGCTGGAGTCGGTGACGCTCAACGCGCGACCGGTCGCCTGGACCGACATTTCAGTCGCCGGGCCCGGGATGGTCTGCGGGCGTCACGACGTCACGGCGGTGCTTGCCCGCAGGAACGACCTCCGGCTCCGCGCCACAGCCTCCGGCGGGGATCCAACGAGCGGTCTTCGCAGCCCGCTTCCCGACGGCGTGGCGCTGGTGTGGCTGGAGATCCAGGGAGCTTCCGGCCCGGATCGTCCTTGACCGCGGGCCGGGCGAACGCTACGACACGCGTGTGGGGTGAAGGCACCAGTGCCCGCGGGACGATTCCCCGGCCGGCATTCGCTCCGCACCACAGAAGGAACTCCCTCCGATGTCCGTGATCCGTGTCGGTTCTAACAGCAAGTACGCCAACGGCTGGAGCAACATCTTCGCCAGTGCGAAGGCCTCCGCCGGGAAGGCTGGCCCGAAGGCTGCGAAGAAGACGGCCAAGAAGGTGTCGAAGAAGGCGACGAAGAAGAAGGCCGCTGCCGGCAAGAAGCGCTAAACGCGCTTTGGCCTTCGTCGCGGATGGTGGGCAGGACCGGTTCTAAGCTCGGCCCCGGTTCCCGGCCGGCCCGTGCCCAGCGGGGCCGGGGCTGTCGTGCGACGGCGCGGAGTGTGACGGATCACCCGCCGGCCGGTGTTCCCAAGGCCCGCGCCCGATCGGCGGCCGCGACGACCGCGTCGATGAGCGCCCCGCGCACGGCGCGCTGCTCAAGGATCGCCAGCCCGGCGATTGTCGTGCCCCCTGGGCTGGCGACACGGTCCTTGATCTGAGCCGGGTGTTCGCCGGTCTGTTCAATGAGGGCCGCCGTGCCGGCGACGGTCTGGACGGCAAGCGCCTGGGCCAGGCTCCGCGGCAGCCCCGCCTTGACGCCGCCGTCGGCGAGGGCTTCGCAGAGCAGGGCCACAAATCCGGGCCCCGAGCCGGACAGCCCCGTGACGGCATCGAGGAGGTGTTCGTCGACAGCGTGAACGCTCCCCACGGCGGCCAGGAGGGCCGTGGCGGCCCGCGCGGCCTCCTCCGTCACCTCGGGCGCCCGGCAGAGGACCGAAACTCCCTTCCCCACCAGACAGGGCGTGTTGGGCATGACGCGGATGATCCGCGGCGTCCCGAACCAGGCCGAGAGCGTCGCCACCGGAACGCCGGCCACGATCGAGACGACCGTCGCCGCGGCCCCGATGGCGGGGGCGCACTCGCGGGCCGCTCCGGCGGCCTGTTGCGGCTTGACAGCCAGGAAGACCAAGGCCGCCCCCTTCACCGCCTCGGCCGCGGAGGACGCGAGGCGGATTCCCGGCAGGTGGGCGGAGAGGCGCTCGCGTGCGGCGGCGACTGGGTCATGGACGGTGATCTCCGACGGCGACACGAGTCCGGCCCGGCAGAAGCCCGCGGCGAGGGCTAGCGCCATTTGCCCCCCTCCGACCATCGCGATCGGCCCGCTCGGAGGGGCGTCGCCGGTCGCATGGGTCATCGGACGGCCTCCACCGGCGCGACCGCGGGAAGATCGCGATCGATGGCATCGAGATCGGGGCGCGCGACCCAAAGCTGGCTGGCCGAGCGTTCCCCGTCGCGGCCGGCCGTCCACATCAGGAGCATTCCGTCGGGGGAGAAGACCGGCAGGACGTCGGCCCCGGGGTGATCGGTGATCCGCAGCGGTGCCCCGGTCCGGAACGTTCCGGTCGCGGGATCGGCTTCGTACCGGGCCACCCACAGGTCGTAGTTGGGGCGCTGTGTTGGGTCGCTGTGATCGGCCCCGGTCCAGATCAGCCACGGCTTCGTCGGATGCCAGAAGGGAGCCCAGTGAACCCCCTTGCCGGCGGTGATCGCGGTGTCGCCGCTGCCATCGGCTTTCATGACGTGGATCTGGAGCATGTCCTTCTCGACGCGGTCGGAGCGGTAGCAGATCCAGTGGCCGTCAGGGGAGAAGAACGGCCCGCCATCGTAGCCCGGTGCGTTGGTCAGTTGTCGGACGTTGCCCCCGTCTTCTCCATCGGCGACGTAGATGTCGGCGTCACCGTCGCGGTCGCTGACAAACAGCAAACTTTTCCCGTCGGGGGACCAGGAACACTCGGCGTCATAGCCGGGGCTGGTGGTGAGTTGCTGCAGGTCCGATCCATCGGGACGGGAAGTAAAGAGGTCCATGTGGGGGTCGAAATCCCACTGGTAACGGCGGCGGCGGCCCGTGCGGGCGTCCTCCTCGGCCTGGGCTTTGGCGTCGGCCTCGGTCTTGTCGATGGCCGGATCGGGGTGGCTGGAGGCGAACAGGAGCCGCGTGCCATCGGGGGAGAACCAACTGCAGGTCGTCCGACCGCGCCCCGGGCTGACCCGCGTGGGGGGTGTCGGCCGCGGGGCCGCTCCGTCGAAGGATTGCACGTAGATCTGGTAAAACGGATAGCCGGTCGGCACCCCCTGATAGCAGATGTGGCGGCCGTCAGGGGCGAAGTATCCTTCCCCCGCTTTCGAGAGGCCGTCAGTGACCTTGACCGGAGGGGCGAGATAGCGGGCTTCAAGTTCCCGGGATGCCGGCACTGAAGCTGCCCGGGGGGGATCCTCCGCGGCGGCCTTGCCAGCCGGAGACCAAGTCTCCGGGGACAAAATGGAGAGCAACGGGGCGGCGACGGCGAGCGTTGCCGCCCGGGCCAGGAGCCGGTGGGAAGCGGAGAGGTTGAAGGTTTTTCTCATGGGCAGCAGTATACGTCCTGCCATCCATCCACGCGCCCCGGGAGGTCCACCATGAAGATCTATACGAAGACCGGTGATGCAGGCGAAACCGGCCTGTTCGGAGGTCCCCGGGTGCGGAAGGACCATCTGCGGATCGAGGCCTTCGGCACCGTCGACGAATTGAACAGTCATCTGGGGCTCGTCCGCACCCTCCCCGGAAGCGGAGCGAGCGACGAGTTTCTGCGCCGGATCCAGTGTGATCTTTTCGAACTCGGGGCCCAACTCGCCTCGCCGGGGGATGCCGCCGAGCGGATCACCGCGGCGCATGTCGAGACCCTCGAGGAGGCGATCGACCGCCACGACGCCGTACTCCCCGCACTGTCGTCGTTCATCCTCCCCACCGGGACGCCGCTGGCCGCGGCGATGCACGTCGCCCGGACCGTCTGCCGGCGGGCCGAGCGGCGCGTTGTCCAACTCGAGGCGATGCCGGATGCGCAGATCCCGGTCAATGCGATCGAATACCTCAACCGGCTCGGCGATCTTCTCTTTGTCCTTGCCCGCCACGCCAACCACCAGGAACGGGTCGCCGACGATCCCTGGCATCCGAGTCGGCCGTGAGCGTCCCGCCCGCCAGAACTGGCGAACGGCGCTGGGAGTCGAACCCAGGCGGGGCCGACGGCTTTCGTCCCCTCGTCATCCGCGGACGCGCGAGCTTGGCGGCGCTCCGGGAGCGGGTGGCGGCGGAACGGGCCGCCGGCACGCCGCCGCGGTCGATCGCCCGAATCGCCTCCGACCTCACCGATCGGATCGTCCTCGATGTCTGGACGGCGGTGATGGATGATCTGCGGGCGGCTACCGAGGCGAAACGGGGCTCCCTCGAGCATCTCGTCCTCGTGGCCCACGGCGGATACGGTCGGAGGTGTCAGGCCCCCTACTCCGACATCGATCTGATGCTCCTCCACTCCCCTTCGTTGGTCTCGGCCGACACGAGCGTGGCCGCGGTGGCCCGGAGGCTCCTCCAGGATCTGTTCGACATCGGGTTGGAGGTGGGGCAGAGCGTGCGGACGGTGGCGGAGGCGATCCGCCTGGCCCGCTCCGATGCGACGGTGTACACCACGCTCATCGAGGCCCGCCTCCTCGCCGGCCCATCGGGCCCGGACGAACCATTCGATCGGCTCACCCGGGATCTCGCCGGGATCGCCCGCCGCGGCCCGCAGCGCCTGGTGGCCAGGCTGTGCGAGGCCCGTGCGGATGAAGCCTCCCGCTACGGAGCGTCGACGGCGCTCCTCGAGCCGAACGTGAAGCGGTCCCCCGGGGGGCTCCGCGATCTCCAGTTCATCCACTGGCTGGGGTATGTGGCGCATGGCACGGCCGACGCTGCGGCGCTCGTCTCCGCGGGCATGCTCTCCCCCCGCGACGCAGCGGTGCTCGCCGCGGCCGCCGACCACCTCCATGGCATCCGGATCGATCTCCACCTCGCCGCCGGCCGCCCGGCCGACGATCTCACACGGCAGGAGCAGCAGCGTCTCGCGGAGGAGCGCGGCATCGCCCCCGCTCCGGGGCTCCTCCCGGTCGAAATCTTCATGCGGGAGTATTTCCGGCACACCCGTGAAGTCGTTCGGGTTGTGGAGACCGTCAAGGCCCGGACGCTCCGCCGGCGTCAGCGCTCCTCTTGGGTGACGGGGATCCTCGGCCACCGCGTCGAGGACCGCTACCTCGTCGGGCCGACGACGGTCGCTGTCCTGCCGGCCCACCGGGGCGAGGTCGCCGGAAGTCTGGCGGCGGTGCTCCGCCTCATCGAACTCTCACAGACCTACCGATGGCCGGTCGATGACGACTCCTGGGACGCGATCCGCGTCGCGGTCGGGGCAGCGGGGGGCGCCGACGCCGTCGACTCGCCGCTCCCCGTCGACGTCTGCAGAGGGTTTCTCGCCCTCTTCGATCGCCCCGAGCAGCTCGGCTCCTCCCTCCGCCGTCTCCACGACATCGGGCTCCTCGAGCGGATCATCCCCGAGTTCTCCCACGCCCGCGATCTCCTCCAATTCAACAACTATCACAAATACACCGTCGACGAACATTCGATCCGTGCGGTGGAGGCGGCGGTCGCCCACGGCGCCTCGAAGGGGTGGATGGCCGACCTGTGGAGGCATGTCGGGCGGCGGCATCTGCTCCTCCTGGCGCTCCTCATCCACGACCTCGGAAAGGGCTACGAGGAGGACCACAGCGAGGTCGGCCGACGGATCGCCGAATCGATCGCCGTCCGGCTCCGTCTCCCCAGGGACGAGGCCGAGATCCTTGCCTTCCTCGTCCATAAGCACCTCGTCATGGCGCACCTCGCCTTCCGACGGGATTCGAGCGACCCGGCGCTCGTCATCCGCTTTGCCTACGAGGTTGGTTCGCCGGAGGTGCTCTCGATGCTCACGCTCCTGACGGCCGCGGACGTCGCCGCGGTCGGGCCCGGGGTGTGGACGGAGTGGAAGTCGGATCTCCTCGCCGATCTCCAGGCAAGGACCCTCGGCGTCCTCGACGGTGAGGGGGTGGCAGCGTCGTCGGGGCCGCTCCGCCTCGGCCTCGAAAGCCTGCTGGAGGAATGGGAGCCGGAGGATCCGGTCGTGCGCATCGGGCGGCAACTCCCGGCGTCGATGCTTCGCGACCTGCCGCCGGCGCGGATCCTGGAGGAATTGGTGCAACTCGCCCGCCTTCCGGCCGACGGGATCTTCGTTGCCACCCGCTGGCAGGCCGACACCTCGACGGTGGCGGTGACGGTGGGAACGAGGGAGAGCGTGGCGCCGGGAGTGTTCCACCGCGTCACCGGGGCGTTGACGAGCCAGCGGCTCGAGATCCTCGCCGCCGGCATCCACACCCTCGACGATGGCCTCGTCATCGACCACTTCACCGTTCTTGACCCCGATTTCACCGGAGCCCCGCCCCCCGACCGCTTTGCCGACATCGCCGCCGCGATCCGTGCGGGGCTCCGGGCCGACCGGGCGCCGACCTTCACCCCGCGGCTCAATCCGCTCGCCCCGCGCCCCGACCCGGCGCTGCGTCATCCCGCCCGGGTGGCGATCGACAACGTCAGTTCGGAAACTTCGACGATTGTCGAGGTCTTCGCCACCGATGCCCCCGGCCTCCTCTATCGGATCGCCCGCACGCTGTTCGACGCCGGAATGTCGGTGCGCTCGGCGAAGGTCGGCACCTACCTCGATCAGGTGGTCGACGGGTTCCATGTCACCGATCTGGCGGGGGCAAAGATCGACAACGTCGAGCGGCTCGAGCGGCTGCGGCTGACCCTCGAGAAGGCGCTGGCTCCGGCGAGCAGCCGCTGACGCTCCGGCGTCATTCGTAGGAAAAGACCCCCATCGCCCCGGCATACGTGCGCTGGGCCCGGCGCAGGTCGAGGTTCAGGGCGTCGTCTGCCCCGGTCATCGACGCGAACATGCTGCCTGCCTTCTTGAGCTTCTGCGGCGGCGGGAGGACCGGATTGCGGAGCGTCTCGAGGAACGGCGTCGAGAATTCGTCGAGCAATCGGACCCTGTCCTTGAACACCCTCCGGCAGGCGAGCATCAACGAGTTGGCCTCCGTCGCGGTGGGCACCGGCCACGCTTCCGATTCCTCTTGAATCGTGCGGCTCTCGGCCTTCAGCTTCTCCAGTCCCGCGGCGATATCGTCGTCGGTGGTGGTCGCCGATTCCAGGAGCCGGGCGGAGACGATGTCGGTGAACTTTTTCCGCGCGATCGACTGCCGACGGTTTGCTTTCGCGATCAACTCGAGGAGTTGCTTCGCCGCGGTCCGTTGCGGGGAGGCGCACCCGGCGGCGAGGAGCGTCGCCAAACCGGCGGCCAATCCCCCCAGCAGCAGCGACCGCCTGGGAAGCCGGTTTGACCCGGGAAGCCGGTTTGACCCGGGAAGCCGGTTTGATGAGGGTTGGCGCTGCAACCCGGGGCGTCGATTCCAACTCGCTTCCACGACCTTCGTACGCATGCTCGGAAGTCTCCTCAAACGGACATCAGCAAGATACCGCAGCAGCCTAACGGAACTCGCCGCCCTGGCAATTCCCTTCACTCGGCGGGGGCTCTTCTGCCGAGCCTTTCCAGGATTGTGGCGTCGTCGAGCCCGTCGATTTCGAAGGTTTTCAGCGGGCTTGAATCCCCCGTCGCAAGCGCGACGTGCGTCGCGTCGACGCCCAGCGCAGCGGCCAGCACCCTGACCACCGCGGCGTTGGCGCGCCCTTGTTCCGGCGGCTGCCGGACACGGATCTTGAGGCGGTCTCCGAGCCACCCAGACACCCCCTCCCGGGAAGCCCCGGGAACCACCTTCACGTCGAGTCGGGCCATGGTGGGGAATCCTTGCCGAGGCGCATCAGGATCGATCAGAGGTAGGTGTTGATGAGGTTCTCGAAGAGCTCCTGCCGGCCGCTCGTGCAGGGGGCGGCGTCCCCCTTGGCGAGCATTTCTTTCTCCAGCGACTCGAAGCTCTCGCTCCCGGCCTCGATCCGCCGCCCCAGGGGCCCCGACCAGCTCGCATAGCGATCGTCGACGAGTTTCTGGAGGGCGCCGTCGGCCCGTATCGCCGCGGCGATCTTCAGCCCCCGCGCGAAGGCATCCATGCCGCCGACGTGGGCGTGGAAGAGGTCGATCGGCTCGAAGCTCTCCCGTCGCACCTTGGCATCGAAGTTGACGCCTCCCGGATTCAGTCCGCCGTACTTGAGGATCGTGAGCATGATCCTCGTCGTCAGGTAGATGTCGGTGGGGAATTGGTCGGTGTCCCAGCCGACGAGCGTGTCGCCGGTGTTGGCGTCGATCGATCCGAGGTAGCCCTGCATGCCGGCGACCTCGAGCTCGTGCTGCATCTCGTGGCCAGCGAGCGTGGCATGGTTGGTCTCGATGTTCATCTTCACGTGATCAGTCAGGCCGTAGGTCTGGAGAAAGTTGATGCAGGTGGCGCAGTCGTAGTCGTACTGGTGCTTGGTCGGCTCGCGCGGCTTCGGTTCGAAGTAGAACTGGCCGGTGAAGCCGATCTTCCGGGCATGTTCGACGGCCATGTGCATGAACTTGGCGAGGTGGTCGATCTCGCGCTTCATGTCGGTGTTCCACAGGCACTGGTAGCCCTCCCGGCCCCCCCAGAACGTGTACCCGGCGCCCCCCAGAGCGTGGGTGGTCTCGAGGGCCTTCTTCACCTGCGCCGCCGCGTAAGCGAAGACCTCGGCGTTGCAACTGGTGGCTGCGCCGTGGACGTAGCGGGGGTGAGAAAAGAGGTTGGCGGTGCCCCACAGGAGCTTGATGCCGGTCCGTTCTTGGTGGGCGTGGAGGGCGGCGGCGACGGTGTCGAGATTGCGGTGGCTGTCGGCGAGGGTCTTCCCCTCCGGTGCCACGTCACGGTCGTGGAAGCAGTAGAACCCGACCCCGAGTTTCTCCATGAACTCGAAGGCGACGTCGACCCGGGCGACCGCGGCGGCGAGCGTGTCGCCACCGATTTCCCAGGGGCGGATCATCGTCGCGGCGCCGAAGGGATCGCTGCCGGTGCCGCGGAAGGTGTGCCAGTAGGAGACGGCGAACCGGAAGTGGTCGCGCATCGGCTGCCCCTCGATGATCGCGTCGGCGTCGTAATGCCGGAAGGCGAGCATGTTCTTTGTGCCCGGGCCCTCGTAACGGATCGGGCTGATGCCCGGGAATGCCTCACTCGCAGCCATCGATGATTCTCCTCGGAACCCGCGAGCCGCTTTTTTTGGCGCGCAGAAGGGGGCACGGTCCCGCTCCGCCGGGCGCCGTCGAAAGGGTCGATGGTAGCGTCGCGCGGAAAGGCGTGTCAGCCCCAGCCCGCGGTCGATCCCGGCCGCCGGCCTCACAGCGCCGTGGTCGGTGGAGGGGTAAAGCGGGCAAGCAGCCGGCGCCCCCAGTCTGGGAACCACTCGACAAGCCCGGCGAGCCAGGCCACTTTCCGGGGGACGACCAGTTCGCTCGCCCGCCGCCGGCAGGCCTCGAGAACCTGCTCTGCGAGGCGGTCGGGATCGAGCCGTTTCAAGGGGGCGCCAGCGCCGGGGCGATTTGCCTCGGCCGGCAGACCGGCGGCGGAAACTTCGTCGGCGTAACGGTCGAACGCGGCATCGTCATCCGCTGCCTCGCGCCGGATCGGCCCGGGGGAAACCAACAGCACGTGCGCCCCGCGGGGCGCCATCTCGAGACGGACCGCGTCGACATACGCGGCCAGGGCTGACTTCGCCACCGCATAGGGCCCCATCAACGGCGTGACGAGCTTTCCGGCGAGACTCCCGATGTAGACCATGTGGCCGCCGGCGCGGGCGACGTCCTCGGCGGCGGCCGTGGTCAGCTCCACGGCGGTGCGGAGATTGGCGTCGAGGAAGCTGGCGAGCTGATCGGCCGAGGTGTCGAGGATCCGTGCCCGCCCCGATCGGCCGACGGAGAAGAAGAGATCGTCGACGCCACCGAGCCGGTCGAGGGCCTCCCCGACGACACGCCCCCCTTCCCCCGGGCGGGCGAGATCGGCAGCGGTGCCGAGGCTCTTCGATCCGGCCAGCGGCTCGGGAAGCCGCTCGAGGGCGCGACGAACGCCATCGGCCGACCGGCCGACCAGGAGCACGCTCGCGCCGGCCTTGAGAAGGTGGCGAGCGAGAACGAGCCCGAAGCCGCTGGTACCCCCGGCGATGATCACACGGCGGCCGTGCCAGGGAGATGGGTGGGGCCTGTTGCGTGGGGAGCTCATGGTTTGGAGTTTAGCGTGGGCCCCGGTTGGCAGTCCCGCGAGCCACAAAGGCTCATGACACGACTGTTGGGATGCCATTCCCTGCCCCGTGTCCGAGCCTGCCGTGCCCCAGAGAGTGGCTCGGCCAACCCCGGGGCTTTCCAGAAATCGAGTGTGTTTGCGTTTGGTAATACCAAACGCTACTGTGGTTTCATGGAGATCGATCCTTTGAACGGGGCTGTCGACCGGCCGCTGTGGCGGGAATTGCTCGAACGCGAGTGGCGGGAACGCCGTGTCATTTGGCTCACCGGTCCGCGCCGTCTGGGAAAGACGACACTCGTCCGATCGCTCCCCGACACCGACTACTTCGATTGCGATCTGCCTCGCGTCCGTCGCGACGTCGAAGACATCGAGGGCTTTCTGAAGCGGCATCGTGGCCGTCGCATCGCGCTCGATGAGATTCACCGGCTTGCGGACCCTTCGAATCTCCTCAAGGTCGCCGCCGATCATTTTCCCGACATCCATGTCGTCGCCACGGGGTCGTCCACGCTCGGTGCCAGTGCGCGGTTTCGTGACACGCTTGCCGGCCGCAAACGCACCGTGCGGCTCCTGCCGGTGCTGCACCGAGAGATCGCGGCGTTTCATGTCCCCACACCGGAGAGACGACTTCTCCACGGCGGCCTGCCGGAGCACCTCACCTCATCGGCCCTACCGGAAAGGGATTTCGCGGAGTGGATCGAGGCCTTCTGGGCCCGCGATATCCTCGAACTGTTCTCGGTGGGGAAGCGATATTCGTTCCTCCGCTTTCTCGAACTCCTCTGGGCCCAGAGTGGCGGCATGTGCGAGCTGACCGGATTCACGGCCGCTTGCGAGGCGAGTCGACAGACCCTGGCGAATTATCTCGACATTTTTGCCGCCACGGGAGTCGTGCACGTCCTCCGTCCCTTCGCCACGCATCCGTCGCGGGAAATCGTCTCGATGCCGAAGGTCTATGCTTTCGATAGCGGCTTTGTCTGTTATGCACGCTCGGTTGATACGCTGCGGACGAGCGATAAGGGGGGGCTTTTCGAGCACCTCGTGCTCGATGAGCTCTGCTTCGAGGTCGGAGCCGAGTCGTTGCACTACTGGCGCGACAAGCAAAAACACGAAATCGATTTTGTCTGGACGCCCCGTGGCCGGCCGCCGGTGGCGATCGAATGCAAGTGGCGGGCGGCAGGATTCGACCCCGTCGCGATGAAGGTGTTCGCCGGTCTCCACCCCGAGGCCGCCTTCTGGCTGATTGCTGAGGATCGAGATTCCTGGACCATGAGGCGTTATGGAAGTATCGACGTCATCGAGTGCGGGCCGGCCCATCTCCCGCAACTGGTCGCTCGGCACCGGCGGCGGTGATGCTCTGCGGCGGGAGGATCGCTCCGTGGTCGCGGCGACGCCTAGGCGGCTCCTGCCTCCCTGATTCGCGCCAGCGGGCTCCCGCGGTAGGCTGGCCCGCCCCTCTCCCGCCTGCCTTCCCTTCCCTTCCCTTCCCTTCCCTTCCCACCTTCGGAGGGCTCCATGTCGAGCTTCTCGACCGATCCATCCAGGGATCCCCGCGCGCCGGCCGACCCGGTGACGCCGCGCCGGCCCGGGGCCGATCCCGATCTGGTCCGCACGAAGATCGTCGCCACCCTCGGGCCGGCTTCGCGTTCGGAAGAGGCGATCCGCGGCCTCGTTCAGGCGGGGGTCGACGTCTTTCGGCTGAACATGGCGCACGGGTCTCTTCCAGAGCATGCCGAGACGCTCGAGCGGATCCGACGGATGTCCGACGAGCTCGTCCGCCCTGTGGGCGTCCTCGTCGATCTTGCCGGCCCGAAGATCCGCCTCGGCGAGCTTCCCGACGGCGCGGTCGACTGTGTCGAAGGGACGCGGATCCGCTTCGTCCGTGGGCCGGGGCCCGCCACGGCCGACACGTTCACCACCACCTACGCGCCGCTGGTCGACGAGCTCCGCGTCGGCGATCCGGTCATGCTCGCCGACGGCACGGTGAGTCTCGTCGTCGAGGAGCGACAGCCCGATGAAGTGATCTGCCGGGTCGTCCAACAGGGGACGGTGCGGAGCAGGCAGGGGGTCAATCTCCCCGGCGTGAAGCTCTCGGTGGCCGCCATGAGTGCCGCTGATTGGGAGCATGCCGAGTGGGCCGCCGGAGTGGGGGCCGACTTCGTCAGCCTGTCGTTCGTGCGGTCGCCGGTCGAGGTCCGCCTTCTCAAGGAGCTCCTCCGGACGCGCGGCTCGGTCGCCCGCGTTGTCGCCAAGATCGAGAAGCGCGAGGCAGTCGACGCCATGGAAGCGATCGTCGAGGCGGCCGACGTCGTCATGGTCGCCCGCGGCGATCTGGGGGTGGAGATCGACGTCGCCACGATGCCGATGGTGCAAAAGCGGATCATCCGCGTTTGCCAGCGATATCAGAAGCCGGTGATCGTCGCCACGCAGATGCTCGACAGCATGCAGCATTCCCGCCGGCCGACCCGGGCCGAGGCCACCGACGTCGCCAATGCGATCCTCGACGGCGCCGACGCCTGCATGCTCTCCGGCGAGACGGCGATCGGCGACCACCCGAGCCTCGTCGTGGAGATGATGCGGCGGATCGCGCGCGCTACTGAGTCGCAGTATCTCGCCGATCGGAGGCTTTCCCTCGAGGAGCGGCAGCGGGCCCCGTGGCTGGCGGCGGCCGCGGAAGTCGGCCCGGCGGAGGTGCTCGCCGAGGGGCTCCACCCGATCACGCAGGCGGTGGTCGATGGTGCGGGGCGGATTGCCGTCGATGTCGGGGCGCGGCTTGTCGTGGTCGCCAGTCGCACCGGATTGACAGCGATTTCCAGGTCGAAACGGCGCGGGGCGGTCCCCACGGTGGGCGTGAGCGACAACGTTGCCACGCTCCGGCAGATGGCCCTCTACTGGGGAGTGACACCGCTGGCGGGCACCGTTTCCACCGATGTCCAGGCGCTCCTGGGTCATGTCACCAGCTGGGGCCTCGGCGCCGGTCGATTGCGAACAGGGGACAGGATCGTGCTCGTGGCGGGTGTCGGCTTCGGGACGGGAGGCCATAATATGGCCCTGGTCAAGGAAGTCTGACCGTTTCCCCGGCTCACGGCCGGGGGAGAAAATGCCGATGGTGTTTTTTTCGGGCAGCCCGGTTGCTGGCGGCCCATCCACGTTTCGATCGAGGAGCATTCGTGAGCTGAAAGAGAACCAAGTGCGTGCTGGCGTATTCGGGGGGGGCTCGACACCTCCGTGATCCTCGGTTGGCTCATCGAACGAGGCTACGACGTGATTGCCGTCTACGTCGACCTCGGCCAGCCCTGCGAGGACCGGGCGGCGACGCTCGCCAAGGCCCGCACCTGTGGCGCCATCCACGCCGAGATCGTCGATGTCCGCGAGGAACTCTGCCGCGACTTCGCCTTCCCCGTTCTCCAGTGGCAGGCCCGGTACGAGGGGACCTACCTCCTCGGCACCTCGATCGCCCGGCCGCTGATCTCGAAGGTGATCGTCGACATCGCCCATCGCGAGGGGGCCTCGGTGTTCGCCCACGGCGCCACCGGCAAGGGAAACGACCAGTGCCGCTTCCAGCTCGCCGCCGAGGCGCTCGATCCGAAGATCGCGGTTCTCGCCCCGTGGCGGATCCGCGAATTCCGCGAGCGCTTTCCCGGCCGCACGGAGCTCATCGATTTCTGTGACGAGCGCGACATCCCGGTAAAGGCCTCGAAGGGGAAGCCCTACAGCTCCGACGAGAACTGCCTCCACACCAGCTACGAGGCGGGCCTCCTCGAGGAGATGACGACCGACGGCTTCGAGCTGGTCGAGTTCGGGATGACGGTCTCGCCGCAACAGGCCCCGGAGAAGCCGGAAATGGTGCGGATCGACTTCGAATCGGGGGTGCCGACGAAGGTCAACGGCAAGGCGCTTGCGCCCCATGAGATCGTCCTCGAGCTCAATACGATCGGTGGCCGCAATGGTGTCGGCCGGTCCGACATTGTCGAGAACCGGTTCGTCGGCATGAAGAGCCGCGGGGTTTATGAGGCGCCGGGGATGACGCTCCTCTACGAGGCCCACCGGCTCGTCGAGCAGCTGACGCTCGACCGCGACCTCGTTCACCTCCGCGACCGGATCGCGCCGGAGGTGGCGGAGATGGTCTATTACGGCTTCTGGTACTGCGCGAAGATGGACGCGCTCTCGGCGTTCATTCGTGAGGCCCAAAAGCCGGTCACCGGCACCGTCGAGCTCAATCTCTACAAGGGAAACATGCTCGTGAAGAGCCGGACGAGCCCCAACAGCCTCTACGATGCGGCGATCGCGTCGATGGAGGGGGGCGGTTCTTACGACCAAACCGATGCCGAGGGCTTCCTGCGGATCATGGGGCTTCCGGGGCGCGTTCAGGGGGCGGTGCGGCCACGCGGCTGACCGCCCGCTCCGCTGCCTCGGGCTCGATGGGCTGCAGGTCGACGTCGAGGGAGAGGTGCGCTCCGTGCCCCCCCTCCTCTGCCGGGATAGCAACCGCCGCGCAGTGGCCAGGGCACGGCATGAAACAGGCAACCCGCCAGGACCGTCCAGATGCGGTCCTGGCCCTTCCGCAGACCGTGCCGTCGGGGTTCAAGTCGATGACAACGTCGGCGAGCGTCGGACCCCCTCCGCCGATCCCCGTGCCGAGGCACTTGAGACAAGCCTCCTTGCCGGTCCAGAGCCGGTAGAACACCGCCGCCGCCTCGTCGTCGGGGATCCCTGCGAGAAAGTGCGACTCCTCTGGGGCGAAGTGCTCGGCGATCCGGCGGAGATCGGCAAGCGTGCGACGGGCGGTGTCGATCCGCTCGAGATCGACGCCGAGTGTCGGGCCATCGGGGGCGGCTGGGCCAGTGACGGCCCGCGCGTTTGCCAGGGGGAGAAAGGCATACAGCGCGAGCCCCCCGCTCCGCGCGAGATTGAAGCCCGGTGGGCCATTCGCGGTGGCAACGCCCGCGCGGTGGAGATCGGCTGCGGCAAGCATCGGCTTGCCCGCCGGCCCGGGGGCGAGCGGCACGCGCGCGGCTTCGATCCCGAGCCGCTCCCCGAGAAGTCGGCGGAGGAGACCGCGGCGGACGATGAAGCGATCGCGATCGATAGCGTGGCGGAATCGATCCGCCCGCGCCTGCTCGTCGGCAGAGAGGTGCGCTGCGAAGACGGCCGGCAGCCAGGCGTCGCAGTCGGCGAGGTGGAGGGAGATGGGGGGCATGACGGGATCGAAACGGAGGGACGAAAGGATCGGTTGGGTCGGTGAAGGATTGGGCCGTGCCGTGTCAGCGGCGGGCATCGATACCGCTTGCGGGTGGGCAATCCCGCGGGCGGCAGCAGGGAGGTCGAAAACCCCGCGGTCAGCGGCCACAATACACCGTCCGGCAGCGTCGTCGGCTTGTCGAGGAGCTCCCGAAGTCCATGACCTCTCCGTCTGCGGTGCCTGAGGAGGCAGCACGTTCCATCGCCCCCTACCGCAGGTCCATTCACCGGGTGTTTGACGGCCGGGTGCGCGAGCACCCCGATGCGGTCGCGATCGAGTGTGGAGAAAGGCGGTGGACCTACGCCGAGATCGCCGCCGCGAGTCACTCTTTCGCGGCCGAGCTGCGCGAGTCTGGCGTTTTTTCTCCGGGCGATCCCCGGGAACGGGGGCGGGCATGAGCGGACGCGCGATCCTGTTGGCGGTCGAGGCCCGTCGGCCCGCTTCCTGGTTGCTCCTTCTCGCCGCCCTCGGCGGGGCTTCCGTCGCCGGTAGCGGACGGGTCGAAGGTATGCCGCCGGCCGCGGTCGGATTCCTCCTCGGGGGATTGTTGGCCGTGGCGGCGCTCGGTGACCGTGCCCCCGCGCCGGCCGGCCACCTCGGCGGAGCGGGGATGGGAATGGCGGCGAGGATCGTCTGGCCGCTGATCGGGGGAATCATCGGGGCCTTGGCTAGCCCCGCCGGGCCCTCCCTCTCCGCCCTCGCCGGCTTCCTCCTCGGGAGCGGCTCCGCCGCCCTCCTCTCCGCGGGTTTCCAAAGGGAATTGACCAACCGTGCCGATGTCGCCAGCGCCGTTCTCCTCATCACCGCGGGCGTCGGGCTGGCGGGAGGTTGGGGATGGAACTGGTTTCCGGACCACGGCCCGGCGGCGGGGAGCGCGATGGTCGTCGCTGTTGTCGCGACGGTCGTCGGTGCGGCGACCGCCGTCCGCCTCCCCGTCGCTGCTCGAAAGCCGCGAGGAACGGGGCGCTTGATCGCCTCGGGCGAACCGGCGCGGGGGCGGCTCGATCTGTGCGGGATGGCCGTCGCGTTGACGGCGATGGTCGTTTGCCTGTTCCTCTCGCCCGATGCGGCGGCCACGAATGTGGTCGTGACGCTTGCCTGTTTCCTGGCGTTGGCCGTGCCCGAGGCGACCATCTCACCGGTCGGAGCGGAACGCGGCTGGAGCCGGTTGATGGGATCGGTGGCGGTGCGGGGGCCGGGCGGCCGCTTCGGCATGACCGGTCTGGTCAGCGAGAGCGTCGGATTCCACGCCCTCATGCTCGGCTGGCCCTCGCTCGTGGCCTTCTTCCTGCTGGCGGGGGATCGGGACCGATCGGCCGGCGCGCTGGCCACCGTCGCGGCCCTCTCGGCCACTGCGGCGATGACCTGGGGAACGGTATCGCTCCTGCGGCGCCGGGTCGACGGCGGCACGACGATGGCGGCGGTGGTCGCCCTCCTGATCGTCGTCTGGATGATCGTGGTGTCATCCCTGCCGTCGGCCGGTTCGGTCCGGCTGATCGAGTCCGGTCCGTCCGATCCAGTCCGTTCGGTCCGTCGGTCCGGGGGCGCGACGCCGCCAGCACCGGCTCCGGCGAATTCCTGACGGATTGGTCGGAGGGCGATCTTGCCGGGCTTGCGCACCTTTCCAGGCCGGTTGGCGAAGGGACACTGTCCACCGTGATCGGGTCCAGATTCCGCCCGGACCGGCACGATAAGAAAGGGGAGCGCGCCAAACCGTCGCGCCCCTGCGGTGACCTCAAGGAGGTGTTCTCGTGCACGGAAGCTTGTTGGCCGGTCGTCGGCAGAGGGGATCGCACCTCCCGGGAGTCATCCGTCGCGCCGCGGCCTGGATGGTGGCCGTTGCCTCCGTTGGACCGAATATCCCGGTCGAGGCGGCCGGGTTCGCCCCGAGCGAGACGGTGTTCCCGGCGACGACGCGGGTCTGGGTCAGCGCCCCCGACCCGCGGCGGCTCCGCGAGAACTTCGACAACACCGACTACGGGCAGTTGCTCCAGGACCCACAGATGCGCCCGTTCGTGGAGAGCGTCCGCGATCAGGCCCGCAAGGCCGGGAGGCAGCGGCTGGGGAAGCTCGGGCTCTCGTTCGAGGATCTCGCGAGCGTCCCGGGGGGGGAGGTCGCTCTGGGCGTCATCGAACCGGCTGCCGGTCGGCTCGCGACGGTGATCCTCGTCGATACCACTGGCCACGACGACGAGGCCTCGCGGCTGGTCGAGACGATCGGCGAGAGGCTCGTCGAGCGGAAGGCTACGAAGACGACCTCGACGTCCGGCAACGGCACGACGATGACCATCTACGACGTGCCGCAGGAGCCGGGGGCCGCGCTTCCCACGCGCGTCGCCATCGTCCTCCGTCCCGACGCGCTCGTCGTCGGCGACGATCCCGCCGTCGTCATGCAGACCGCGTCGTCGCTGGCGGGCCGGGCCGACGGTCTCGCCACGGTCGCCTCCTACAAGGCGGTGTGCGACCGGTGCGCTGACAAGGTCTCCGCGACCGCGGCGCCGATCCGCTGGTTCGTCGATCCGCTCGGGTTCGCCCGGGCCGTGCAGGCCGCCAATCCCCCTCGCGAGAAGCGGAAGGGACCAGACTACGTGGCGATCCTCGGGCGCCAGGGCTTTGATGCGGTGAAAGCTGTCGGCGGGGTGATCGTGCTCGACGACGGGCTCCACGATCTCCGCCACCACACCCTCGTCCACGCGCCGCCGCTGGAGGGGCGGAAAGCCTTCGCCGCTGATCGCTACAAACTCGCCGCCCGCATGCTCCAGTTCCCCAACACCGCACGCCTCGAACCGCCGTCGTGGGTGCCGCGCGACGTGTCGAGCTGGGTCACGATGCAGTGGGACATGAAGACGGCCTTCGAGTCGGCCGAGTCGCTCGTCGACGATGTCGTCGGTGAGAAGGGGGTCTTCGACGACGTCATCGCGTCGCTCAAGGAAGATCCGGACGGCCCGCAGATCGACGTCGAGAACGACCTCGTCGGATGCCTCGGCACGAGGGTGTCGATCATCAGCGACCACACCATGCCGATCGACGTCGACAGCGAGCGCCTCGTGATCGCGATCGAGACACACAATCCGGAGCAGGTGGCCAAGACCGTGGCCAAGTCGATGTCGACCGATCCCGACATGCGGAAGGTGGAGTTCAACGGCCATGTCATCTGGGAGTTGATCGACCGCACCGACTCGATCCCCAAGCTCGAGATCGAGACCCCCGGCCTGATCTCCGCCCATGCCGATTCGGAGGCCGATTCGGCGGCCCCCGGCCGCCGGGGGCGGCTGCGTGACCGCGAGGAGAAACTCCTGCCGCACTCGGCCGTGACGATCGCCCACGGCCATCTCCTCGTCGCCTCCCACCGCGACTTCCTCGAGCGCGTCCTGGCCACCTCCGGCGACGGGGGGACGCTCGCCGAGACCGGCGACTTTGGCGTCGTGACCGAGGAACTGGCGCGTCTGTTTCCCGGTGAGACGGCGCTGCGGAGCTTCGGCCGGGGCGACGAGACGATCCGCCCGGCCTACGAAATGCTCCGCCGCGGCGAGATGCCGAAATCGAAGAGCCTGATGGGGCAACTTCTGAATGTCGCCCTTGGCGACGGCAAGGAGGGGAGCGTGCGTGAGCAGCGGATCGACGGCAGCACGCTGCCGGAGTTTGACGTCATCCAGCGCTATCTCGGGGCCGCCGGGGTGGGGATGGAGACCGTCCCCGAGGGCTGGTATATCGCCGGTGTGGCCCTGCCCCGCGATGGCCGCAGCGATGCGGTGGCCCGCGAACCGTCGGACACGGTCGGACGCTAAGCCTGCCCATCGACTCCACGGCGCCGTCGGGATTTTTTCCGACGGCGTCCGCCGTCGGGGTGGTCAGCGCGGCGCCACCCCTTCCTTCCCTGCCTTGCGCGAAGGGAGCGACGGCGCGGTCGCCGGCCCCCGCGTCGATTCGAGGACGGCCCAAAAAGGGTGCTGTCGGTCACCACGCGTCCGCAGATCCTCCAGGAGCACCCCCTCGTCCGGGTCAACTGGGTCGCGCCACAGCTTCTTGCCATCGAGGCTGACATTCACCGGCCGCGTGAAGTCGACGAGGTCGGGGGAGAGCCACACCCTGACCCGCTCGGCCCCGCAGTGGACGATGAGCCCGTTGGTGGCCGTGGTCTTGGCTTCGAGCGTGAACGGCCTGACCCCCTGACCGGGCGGCCACTGCGACGGCAGGACGACGGTCTTCGGGGGGGCTCCGGAGAGCTCCACCCACCAGAAGAAATTGTCCCACGGGCGCATCGTGACGGTGTCGATCGTCGTCGGGAGGAACGTCCGTTTCCGGCGCTCCATCCAGTCGAAGATCCGCAGAATCTCGTCGGCGAAATGTTCGTGGCCGCGGCCCCGGTATTCGACGTAGGTGGTGTCGAAGCCCTTGGCGAGGTAGCGGTCGAGGTCCATGCCGTTGCGGGCAAAGGTGCCGTTGTCGAGCTCGCCCCCCACGACGTAGATCGGCAGCGTGCGGGCATTGTGCCAATAGTGATTCACGTAGCGGCCGGCGCCAGGATTGATCGCGACCAGCCCCGCCCACAGGTCGGGATGGGCCAGGGCGATGTCCCAGGCGGCGTCGCCACCGAGGGAGTGGCCCGAGAGGAAGACGCGGTCAGTGTCGATGGCGAATCGTCGCTGCGCCTCCCGCAAGCTGCCGAGGACGGCCGCATGCTCACGGGCCGAGTAGCCGTAGGTCGATTGCCCCTCCTCCGTCCAACGGGGCGCGACGACGATGCAGCCGTGACGGGTCGCCTGACCGACCCGGCGGCCGTCGGGCCCCGGTGATCCCGCCCACCAGGTGATCTGGTCGGCCGGCGTCGTGAAGGCAGCATGGAGCGAGACGACCGTCGGGTAACGCCGCAGCGGGTCATACTCGGGGGGCACTTGGACGAGACAGGTCACCGGCTGTCCATCAGCACCGGGAAATTCGAACTCATGGAGCCCGGGGGCCGTCGGCTCGGGGGGATCCAGGGGAGGGCGCATCTGACGCGCCAAACTCGCGATCGTCGCCGCGTCCCCCGCCTCCTCGTCGGCCACCCGTTCCCGCAGGGCCTGGCGGGCCGCCGCGTCGTCCGCGCGGAGGTAGTCGCGGAGGAGATCGCGGACGCGGGCGGCGGAGAGGGCGAGCTTCAGGTTCTCGCCGGCCGCCGCGGCCCCCTGGAGCCAACCGGAGAGCGCGATCGCCAGCGCCCGGTCGGCGGCGAGGTCGGGTTCGGTGCCCATCCGCTCGAACGCCGAAAGCCGATCGAGCGTGGCGAAGGTCATCTCCGCGCCAATCTCGTCGAGGATCCCGGCGACGGCGTCGCGGGTGCCGCCATCTTCGAGGCTGTCACACCGCTCCTGGAGGAGCCCGAGCAGGCGTCCGGCCGATGCCTGGCGCCCACGGTAGGCATCACGGGCCTCCCGGATCGCCTCAATGGTCTCGGCCGAGGCTTCGTCGGCCGGGAAGCGTTCGAGGATCTCCATCGCCAAGGCATCCTGGCCCGACCTGCCGCGCAGTCGGACCTCGTCGAGGAGCCGGCTGGCCGACAGTTCCCCCAGACTCCGCCGTTCTTCGGCGAGGTTCTGCAGCGCGGGGAAGTCACCGATGACACCGTCGAGCTCGCCCCGCGCCTCCTCGTAACGCTCCGCCTGGAGGAACAACCGCACGATCCGCAGCCGCTCCTCCGAACTCGCCGGATCGGTCTGTCGATCGAGCACCAGGCGCAGCTGGTCGCGGGGGATCGATCCGGTCGATAGGCGCATGTCGAGGAGGAACGGGTTGTCGGTGAGGACCGCCTCGACCCGAGTCCAGCGGGGGGTGATCTCGGTGATCCCCTGGACGACATCGACCCTTCCGGAGGCCGTCGCCAGGGTGAGGATGCGGCGCCCGAACTCGTCGAACGGCGTGGCGGCGAGGATCCCGCCGATCGAGGCGACGCGGCGGCCGTTCTCCGCGACGCGCTGCGGGATCTCGATCCGCTGGAGTTGGCGGCCGAACGGAAGCTCCTCCGCCCTGACGACGCGCCGCCGCGAGACGAACGTGCGCGTCAATTCGTCATCGCACATGAGTACGGGGGTGCCGGCCGTCCGGCTGCTGGTCGCCTCGGCGATCGGGTCGACGGCCACTCCGGCAACGAGCGCAAAGCGTCCCTCGAGCGTCCGGCCATCCGCCATCTCGACCCGATCGGCCAGCGCGGTGCCAGAGCCGGCCCACGAGGCCAACAGAGCGCCGGAAACGAGCGCGCCGATGACAGCCCTGAGGGGGGGGTGAGTCACCACTGGCCGATGCTGAGGTGCCGGCGTGGGGGGGACAGAAGCCAGGCTTTCCATCGAATGTCCTCCGTGACCTCCGTCCTCTTGGCATCCTCCGCCAGCGAAAAATTAAGTTTATCGTGAGGGAGAGGAAGTCATCCATGTCGCCCCTGGCCGCCGCGGCGGGTGCGGCCACTCCGCCTTGCCGACCGCCCCAGCCTTCGGGCCGGGCGGAGGGCGCCGTCGGGCTCCGGGAACGGTACACTTCCGAGAGGCCAGATGCAGCGGGGGCGCCAGTCGAGCGGCTCGTGCGGTGTTCGCCCGCTCGCTTTCCCACACCAGCAGAGAGGATTCCAACCCGATGCGAGGGCCGATGGGCGACTTCGTGCGACGGG
The DNA here is from genome assembly GCA_945865325.1 of Candidatus Kuenenia stuttgartensis. Lineage (GTDB taxonomy): Bacteria > Planctomycetota > Planctomycetia > Pirellulales > UBA1268 > QWOP01. The sequence goes on along the minus strand of CAMBFA010000007.1, from coordinate 30,993 downwards.
CGCTCTCGTGGGGGATCGTCCTCGTGCTCCTCCTGCCGATCCTGCTAACGGTGGTGAGCGGACTGGCGGCCCTGCTCGCCGCCCTCGGCGACGAGGGGGGCGCGCGGTTGTGTTGGCGCGCGGTCCTCCTAGCGGCCGTGGTCTGGCTCTTGGCGGTGGTGGCGACGTCGGTCCTGGCGGGCCTTGCAGCGCTCGCCGCGGAGCGTGGGGGACGACGGTGCGGCCCCCCCTCCCGCCATCGGCAGCGGCACGATAGCCGACGCCCCGGGCGGCGGCGGCGTGACGGCGGCTGGCCGTCAACGCACGGCGAATCAAGTGGGGACGGGAGCGGTGACGACGGGCCTCCCCCCCGGCATGACCCGCGGCCGGGCTGATCTTCCCCGGTGGAGGGCGAGCGATGCCGATCAAGTTCCGCTGTACGGGATGCCGTTCGAAGCTCTACGTCCCGGAGCGGTGGCACGGGACCTCGATCGTCTGCCCCCGGTGCGAGACGCGGGTGATGGTGCCGGCCGAGGCTGCCGGGGGCATTGTCACGTCGTTCGAGGGGGCGGCGGTCGAGAAGTCGCTCGAAGATCTGGTCCCGGACAGGGACGAACCGTTCCGTGCCGCGCCGTTCACAATCAAGGTCGGCGCTCCTGCCCGGAGCCGTGGGAAGCGGGGTCGCGGGAAGCGGACCCCCAAATCCGCAGGCGTGCAGCGGCGACGGACGGTGACCCTTCCGGACTGGGTTCCGTATGCTTTTGGCGTCGGGCTGTTGCTGGTCAGCGCGGGGGCGTTTCTCGCCGGGATCTGGTGGGCGTCGAGGGGAGGCGGATCATGATCGGTCGAGGCGAGGTTTCGGTTCCGCACATCTCCGGAAGCAGATGGTTGCCCGTGATGCTCCTGGCGCTGTTGGTTGTCAGCGGGGAGACTGGCCGCGGGCAAGACCCGCCGACGGCAGCGGCGGTGAAAGTTCTCCTCGATGGCGTGCGTGAAGACCTCGACGCCGACCGTCCCCAGGCGGCCCGCGATCGGTTCGTGACGGCGGTCGATGCGCTGTCGGCGCTGGTCGGCGGAGAGCCGCCGGTGGCGGCGGCCCGCGGCTTGCTCGATCGGGCCCGGGGGCTGCGGGACGATCTCGAGCTCCAGGGGGTCGATGTCGATAGCATCGAGCTCCCCTCGCTGCCGCGGGCGGCGGCCAAGCCGAAGGGGGATTCCACGGCGAAGTCGGCGAGGGGACCGGCCGGGACGGTGAGGAAGAGGGGGGTGGGAAGGCCGGCCAACCCCGGCGCCAAGGACGCCGCCGCCCCAGGGGTGAGCTTCGTCGAAGAGGTGGCGCCGATCCTCCTGCGCCACTGCGGGGGGTGTCACGTCGCCGGCCGCCGCGGGGAGTTCCAGTTCACCTCCTTCGACACCCTCATGAAGACCGGGATGGTGCAAAAGGGAGCCGGGGCCGACAGCCGGCTCGTCGAAGTGATCCGCACCGGCGACATGCCGCGCGGCGGCGGGAAGGTGTCGCCCGAGGAGTGTGCGCTGCTGGTGACCTGGATCGACGAGGGGGCGATGTTCGACGGCGCCGATCCGCTCGTGGCGTTGCAGAATCCCGGGGCACCCGGCGGGGCCGCGACGACACCCGTCCCTACCGGCGCGGTGAAGCTCGAACCGGGGGACGTATCGTTCGCCTTCGACGTCGCGCCGGTCCTGGTGAAGCAGTGCTCCGGCTGCCACGACGCGATGCAGCCCGACGGAAATCTCTCCATGGTGACCCTGGAATCACTCCTCCGGGGCGGCGCCACTGGCGCTCCGATCGTCGCCGGCGAAGGGGGCGCGAGCCTGCTGGTGCGGAAGCTCAAGGGGCGCGACATCGAAGGGCAGCCGATGCCCCTCGGAAAGCCACCGCTCTCCGCGGAGGTGGTCGCGACGATCGAGAAGTGGATCGATCAGGGGATGAAGCTCGACCTCCTCACGGCCCAGACGCCGTTGACGACCGTGGCCGCCGCCGGTCGGGCCCGTAGCCTCTCCCACGCCGACTTGCTCGCGGCCCGCTTCGAGGCCGCCGACGGCATCTGGCGGCGGGCGATCGCCGACGAGGAGCCGACGCGCATCACCCGCGGGGATCTCCGTCTCGTCGGCAACCTTCCCGAGGCGAGCCTCGAGAGTTTGGCCGATCTGGCCGAAAAGGCGATGGAAGACGTTGCCGAGACCCTCGGAACCGGCGGCCGCCCGTTGGCGAAGGGGGGGATTGTCCTCATGGTTTTCGACAAGCCCTATGACTATTCCGACTTTTGGATCAACGTCCTCGGGGACGAGCGTCCCAAGGGGCTTTTCGGAAAGGCGGGTGTCAACGGCGACGTGGTCTACGGTGCCCTCATCGCCCCCGTGGTCGATTCCACCGCTGCCCGGGCCGACGCGACGGCGGCGATCGCCGCGGAGCTCGCCGCTGCCGCGTTCCTCGCCCGCGGCACCCCCGACTGGTTCGCGGTGAGCGCTGGCCGCGCCGTCGCCATGAAAGTGGAGCCGAAGTCGGCGCTGGTGAAGGCCTGGCGCGTTCAAGCCAACGAACGGCTCCAGCAGATGCGCCGTCCCGCCGCCGTCGTCGACGGGACGGCTGGACCGGCCGACGACGCCCTCGTGGGCGGGGCGTTCCTCTCCGCTGCTTCAGGGGGGGGGAGTCGTCTCAAGGGGGTCCTCGGAAAACTCGAGGCCGAGGTGCCTTTCGGGGAGGCCTTTGAGACGGTATTTCAGGGAACCCCAACGGTCGTCTTCGAGGGCTGGCTGGCGAGGGAGTCGAAGAAGCGGGGCGGAAGCCCGGGGCGATGAGTTTTCCACCGCAATGCCGTGGTGTCTGGGATGCGGAGAGCTCGTTGATAAAAAGGAGGGAGCCTTGGACCCCGGGGCGGGAGATCCGGGCGACCGCCGGCGAACCGACGGTCTCCGGCATGGCCTGCGGCCGGGACAATTCATCAGCCCCCAACGAGCCTCGGTAAGAGCTCACCGGCATGGTGTGACAGCAGCACGAACATGGCAGAAAACCCATCGCCCCAGGTTTCCCTGCCGCGCGGAGGAATCCGCGGGCATGGCCTGCCTGGTGGTCACATCATACACGCCGGAGTCAGGCGTCGGCCATGTCCCGGCCAACCGCCTCCATCGTTTTTGTGTTTCGTTCGACCGCGATCACCACAGTCTGGCGTTCCACGCCGTTGGGATTGCTGGCGATGATCGGGAGGACCTGCCGCTTGTTCGGCAGGTCGACGCGGACGCGGAAGGTGCCGTCCGGCCCGACTTTGACCGGTTCCCCCTGGAGCGTCACGTAGGCCCCCGGCTGGGTCGCCCCGTAGACGATCATCTCGGCATCGACCTGGATCTGGAAGTCGCTCGATGGCTCGACTGCGAACTCGCCATCGACCGCCGACGAGCGCTGCGCCGGCGGACCGATCGGTCGCCGCAGTTTCTCCTCGAAGAGCTCTTGGAGGTCGGTACTCGAGTGCTCGGGGGAGAAGCCACCGCTCATCGCGTAGATCTTCTCGCAATCGGCGGCGATGTCCCCCCAGTGGGTGTCGAGGGTGTCGGCCTGCGAGTTGGCCGGAACGGTCACGGCGTTGGAGCGGGCCAGGGCCTGGAACTTCCCCTGGGGGGCCTGATACCCGATCTCGAGTCGACAGCGCATCGGCTCGCGGATGTCGACGAACCAGTTCTTCACCCCGCCATGGATCTCAATCGTGCGGACAACCCGTTCCGAAGGAGAAGCCTGGAGGGCATTCTCGAGTTGGAGGACCCGGAGCACCGGGCGGGCCGCATGCCATTCCTGGCCGAGGGCCGCCTGGGCGCGGACGATGCTTGCCGAGTTGATCTCCCAGAAGGCGTGGAGCCAGTGGGGCCCACGCACCATGACAACGATCCGGTCGCGCATCGAGGCTGCCGAACGACCATTCTCGGGCCTCGTGGCGAGCATCTTCGCCTTGGCGATCCGTGCCCTGGCCTCTTGGATCCGCAGCGCCACGGCTACGTCCCGGGCCGGCGCCGTTTCGGCGGGCGTCGGGCGGGTCGGCGCGACCTTCGGACGCATCGCCGCGGCCGGAACCGGTTGACGGGCCCGGGCCTTGCGCACCAGCGCACGGATCAGTTGATCCTTCCTCATGGCGTGCCAGCCAGCCACACCATGCTGCTTGGCCAAGCGGGCCAGATCACGAACCGGCTTCTGCTTCAGACTCGCGGCTGTCACGGATTTTCCCCGGGAAATGGTCGATGTCCAACCCTTCCACGGTACCGACAACGAAACCTTAACGCAAATGAAGATCCCCCCTTGAGGGGTGTTTTTCGCGTCGATCGGCCGAAAGTCGTCCCTCTTCCGAATCGCGATTCGACCGGACAGACCAGAGGGGCACGCGGCACGCACGGCCACCAACCGCCATTCGGATCACTCTCGAGGGGGGGGCTCTAGCAATGCCACCGGGCGATCAGTCGCCGCGGAGCTTCAGCCCCCGCTCGGTGAGCTTCTCACGGACCTCATTCAGGCTCGTGACACCGAAGTTCTTGCACTCCATGAGATCCTCGGCCGTCCGGCGGATCAATTCACCGATGGTACCGATCCCCAGTTTCGTCGTGCACTTCCGGGCCCGCACGGAGAGAGACAGTTCGGTGATCGGGAGGGAATGGATCTCCTGATCATCCGCCGAAGGGGCCTCGGGTTCGTAGACCGTCTCCTCGGTCGCCGTCGCCGTTGCCAACTGGCCAAGGGTCAGCCCCTTTGTGGCGAGCATGTCCTTGATTTCGACCAGGCTCGTTTCGCCGAAGTTCTTGCTCTCGAGGATCTCCGCCTCGGTCGTGCGGGCAAGATCGCCGAGGGTCGCGATCCCCATCTTCTGGAGGCAGTTTCGGCTCCGCACCGAGAGTTCGAAATCGCTGACGGGGAGGGCGAGAATATGATCGAGACGATCACGCTGCTTTTGATCCTGATCGTCGAGTTGGAGGTTGCCGGAGGCTGAGGAATCCTTGAGGAACAACCGGGCCCGTGGGTGATCGGGATAGACCTGGAGGATCCGCTTGTAGCACTGCTGGGCGTTGATGAAGTCGTCGCGGTCCTCGTAGAGGATACCGAGGTTCATCAGCGCTCCGACGGTCGCCGGATAGCGCTGCACAGCCCGCTCGTAGCAGGCCTTGGCCTCATCGTCGTTGCCAACCCGGTCGTTGATCACGCCCATCGCAAACAGGGCGGCGGGATGCCCCGGATCGAGGGCGAGCGCCTTCTCGAGCGCGACCATCGTGTCCGCCAGCGGGAGGCCGAGATCGGCCGCAATCGTCGCCTTTTGGGCCCAGAAATCAGCCGAGGATTCCGCGGTCGGGCCGAGTTTGGCAAGGGACGTCTCGGCCTCCTTCGAATGGCCGGCCAAACGCTTCGCCTCGGATGCTCCCACGCCGCAGGCGGTGATGTCATAGCCTCCTTTTTGGGCGGCCGCGAACGCATCGCTAGCCCGCGTGAGGAGGTCGGGGGAGTGATCGCCCGCCATCGCCAACGCGAGGAGCGACCGGGCTTGATAGTAGTGGGCGACCGCGCCGCCGTCGGCCGACTTGAGCGTCTGGACCGCGTCTTTCCAGCGACCGAGGAGGTACTGCCCCACACCGAGTCGGACACTCGACGCCGGACTGCGATCCTCCTGTCCATCGAGCTCCTTGACGGCCCCGCGGAGATCCCGGTGGGTGGCCGGATCACTGCCGAGAAGCCCGATCAAACCGGCGATTTCGCTCGGGCCGAACGAGCCGGTGCCGGTGAACAGATCGCGGACGTCGACGGTAGCGGGCATAACGGCCTTTCGGAGAAGAAGGGGAAAAAGCCAGCGGCGGGAGTCGAACCCGCAACCCCCGCATTACGAATGCGGTGCTCTGCCAATTGAAGCTACGCTGGCCTGTGATCTTGCCGGACGGTGGCCGCCGCGGCCCCCACCGGGGACGGATCGCTGCAGTTCCGACCCGGATGCCGCGGGCATTTCGGCCTACCGGCGCCCCACCGACGCGCACCGCCCAAGGCAATTCGTGTCAGTCGGAACCCCGAAAATTAGCGCAGGGACCGGGGCACCGTCAAGGGTCGTCCGGGAAAATGGCTGCCACCGGGTATTTCGCCCGCAGCCGGTGGATGCCGAACCGGCCCCACCGCACGAGGCGGTCGCGAGTGCACTGCACTCAAAAAAGAAAGTTTTCCACGTCGACAAAGGCCATGGATGTCGACGTGGAGCCAGCCAAAAAACCAGCCAAAAAAACAAGGTGGGGCCTCCGACCCGGCAGGAGCATCCTGCCATGGGAGTGCGGGTCAGGGGCAAGGCGACCGCACGCCCGGAGTAAGCCAGAGGCCCCACCTCATGTGTGGGTATTGCCGGGCGGTGGGGGCCGTCCGACGAGGTTCCAGAAGATGCAGGTGGCGTGCCAAAGTTGGCAACGCCGTCGACTTTTCACTCGATGGGAGAGTGGAGACGGCGCGGGAAGAGCGTTCGGTTGTATTTTTTTAGCCCTCAGCGCGGCAGACGCAGCCGCCGCTGGCCCCACCTCTGGGGCCAACCGATGCCAGGGGTGGCGCGATCGATCGACCCCTGCTGTGACGCATTCCGCGCCGGTGCGTTGCAGAACGCAGCGCGCGACGGCCGTCGGGTCGGTCGCGGCGGCATTCGGTATAGTGCACTCAACGTCGCCCTCCCCGGCTCCAGTCCTGCCGCAGGAAGGCGTTTCCCCCTCTCGCGACGCCGCCGGAGCCGCCCGTGATCCCCCGCCTTCCTGCCCATGTCGGGCCTCACCGATGCGGTCCTGGGCAACCGCTCCTGGTGATCGCCGGGCCGTGCGTGATGGAGAACGAACGCCTCTGTCTCCATGTCGCGGAATCGCTCGCCGCCATCGCCGCAGCGCTCCCGATCCGGGCCGTCTTCAAGGCGTCGTTCGACAAGGCCAACCGGACCAGCGCCGGGGCCTTTCGCGGCCCCGGGCTCGACGAAGGCCTCGCCATCCTCGACAAGGTGCGGGCGGCGACTGGGCTGCCGGTGACGACCGACATGCACCTCCCCGATCAGGCCGCGGCGATCGGTGCGGTTTGTGACCTGATCCAGATTCCGGCCTTCCTTTGCCGGCAGACCGATCTCCTCCTCGCGGCGGCCGCCACGGGGCGGGCAGTGAATGTCAAAAAGGGCCAGTTTGTCGCTCCCGGCGACATGAAACATGCCGTCGCCAAACTGCTCGCCGGCGGATGCCAGGACGTCATGCTCTGTGAACGGGGAACGTTTTTCGGCTACGGGCGGCTCGTCAACGACTTCACCGGCCTGCCGGCGATGCGTCGATTCGGCGTGCCCGTGATCTTCGACGCCACCCACTCCGTCCAGCAACCGGCCAGCCTGGGAGATGCGACCGGGGGCGACCGGACGCTCGTTGAGCCCCTCGCCAGGGCTGCCGTCGCGGTCGGGGTCGACGGTCTGTTCCTCGAAACCCATCCCGATCCCGATTCGAGCCCCAGCGACGGGCCGAACATGGTTCCGCTCGACCGTCTCCGGGGCGTTCTGGAACGGGTGCTGCGGATCCATGAAGCCCGGCTGGCCGGCGAAGCGGGGGGCGAAACATGACCCCTCCCCTCCCCTGCCGGTCTGGTTCGTGGTCGCAGTCCCCTGCCCCGGTCACCCGTGGGGTGATCCTCGTGACGATGATGGTGGCCTGGATGGTGGCCGGCTGTGGGCCTCGCCCGGCACGCGGCCGGCCGGCCGGCCAAGCCCGGGCATCCGCGCCGGCGGGCGGCCCCGCGGCGCCGGCACCCAGTGGCGCCGCGGTGGGGCAGACGATGTCGCGGGAGGTTCGCGACAAGCTCCTCGAAGGGGCGATGGATGTCCTCGGCAACCTGGAGACCTACGAGGAGGCGGTTGCCTTCCCGCAAGTGTTCGACCGGCTCAACCAATGGAGTCATGCGGTGGTGGGAGCGGGGGCGATCGACCAATGGCAACTCGACCCGCTCTTCGAGACGCTCCCCGACCGCCTCCGCAGGGAAGGGGTGACCAAAGGGATCGGCGATCTGGCGTTCGACGCCACGGCCGACGTCCTCGCTCTCCGCGACCAACGCTGGCTGGCCGACGTCGCCGCGAGCGCCCGGGGGGACGCGATCGAGGATCTCGCCGTCGCCCGAGCGCTGTTTGAGTGGACAATCCGCTCGTTGGCCGCCACAAGTGACCCGCCGATGGTCCCCTCCGACGCCAATCCCGGCACACGCTGGTTCTCGCTGGGAGAGATCCTCCTCGCCGGTCGGGCCAGCGCTCCCCAGCGGGCGTGGGTGTTCCTCGAGCTTGTCCGTCACGCCGGGCTCGACGGCGTCATGCTCGCGACCGGCGATCCGGAGGCTGGGAGCCTGCGGCCCTGGATCCCGGCGGTGCTGTGTGGCGAGGAGGCCTACCTCTTCGATCCGGGGTATGGCCTGCCGGTCCCGGGGCCGGGGGGCGAGGGGGTGGCCACGGCCCGGCAAGCGGCGGGGGATCCGACGATCCTGGCCGCGATGTCGCTCTCCGACCGCCCCTACCCCGTTCAGGCGCCCGACATGGGGCGACTCACCGTGCTCGTCCCCGCCTCGCCTTGGAGCCTGTCGCGGCGGATGCATCTTCTCGACCGGCAACTCGCCGGAGCCCGCCGTGTCGACCTGGCCATGCATGCCGGAAAAGTTGCCGCCCGGGCCCTGGCTGCCCTCCCGGCGCCGTCTTCCCCGGCCCCGGATGCTGCCGCTCCCCCGGCGTCGACCAGCGCAGCGGCCGGCGGGGCGCGGGCCCTGCTGTGGGAGTTCCCCTGGGAGACGCTCGACCGTCGGCGCGAGCCCCGGCCGGGGGTCGATGCGGCGCTCGGCAGGGAATTGGGGGTGATGGGAATGGCGATCGAGCAGACCGATGCCAACCGCCAGGCGCGGTCGTTCCGGCCGCTCTACGCCGCCCGGCTGCGCGAGTTCCGCGGTGTCCTCGACGGCCCCGACGGGGCGAAGATGGCCTATCTCGCCGCCCGCCCAGGCAATGCCGTGATCGCCGAGATGCTCCGTGGCCTGCCGCCGCCGCAGGCCGAGCAAGCGAAGCGGATGTATGACGAACTGAAGGGGGACGCCACGTATTGGCTCGGGGTCCTGACGCTCGCCGAGAAGGAATACGACACGGCCATCGACTATCTCGACCGGATGACGCTCCAGGCGAATCCCGAGGGGATCTGGTCCGATGCCGCACGAGTCAATCTGGCCCGGGCAAAGCTCGCCCTCGGGGAGCGGGAGGAGGCCGCCCGACTGCTGCGTGCAGACGCCTCGCCGCAGCGCTTCGGCAGCCGGCTCCTCGCCGATCGACTCGCTCCCGGGGGCCCGTAAGCCGGGAAGTGGGGAGGATGCGTTGCGGGACGGGGCGGCAGCGGCTACATTCGGAAGCTTCCCACTGACGCCCCTGCTCCCGCGCCCGGTTCCGTCCGGGTCCCGCCCCGAGTCAAGCCATGAAAGACGACATCCACCCCCGTTACATCGAAACCGTGGTCCGTTGCGGCTGCGGCAACACCTTCCGGACCCGGAGCACGATGCCCGAGTTGAAGGTCGACATCTGCAACGTCTGCCATCCGTTCTTCACGGGGAAGCTGAAGTTCGTCGACACGGCCGGTCGGATCGAGAAGTTCAAATCGAAGTTTGCCGAGGCCGGCTACGCGAGCCTCAAAAAGGGGAAGAAGCCCGCCGCTGCCGTCCCCACCACCGAGCCGGCGTCCTGACGGCGGCCCGTTCGGGATCTCCTCCGGCATCTCCTTTGGGAGCGACCTTTCCGGGGGGATCCGGCTTTCCCGCGCCTAAGCGCCCTGCCGACGGATCGAGGCTTCCCGGACGATGCGCGACCAGCTCGAAGCGAAGCTCGCCCGGTTCGAGGAACTCGAGCGGGAGTTGATCGACCCTGCCGTCATGGCCCAGCCGCAGCGGATGGCCGCGGTCGCCCGTGAGCATGGATCGCTCGCCCGACTGGCGCGGCGCTACCGGGGATTTGTCCATCTCGAGAGGCAGATCGCCGACCTCGATACTTTCAGTCGCGGGAATGACCACGAGCTCAAGGGGCTGGCCGAGGCTGAGCTTCCCGAACTGCGGGCCCGGCGCGATCAGGAGTGGGACGAGCTCCTCGACGTCTGCTCCGACGACGGCGATGCCGATCGTGGCCGCTGTGTCATGGAGCTCCGTGCCGGCACCGGCGGGGATGAGGCGGCGCTGTTCGTCCGCGATCTCTACGAGATGTACCGGCGCTACGCCACCGAGCAGGGATGGCAGGTCGAGGTTCTCGATGCCAGCCCGACGGAGCTCGGGGGCTTCAAGGATCTCATCCTCGGGCTCTCGGGCGCCGCGATCTTCCGCTGCCTCCAGTGGGAGAGTGGAGGGCACCGGGTGCAACGCGTCCCCGACACCGAGACGAAGGGGCGGATCCACACCTCGGCGGCGACCGTGGCGGTGCTCCCCGAGCCGGAGGATGTCGAGGTGACGATCGCCCCCGACGAATACCGCAAGGACCTGTTCTGTGCGAGTGGTCCCGGCGGGCAGCATGTCAACAAAACCGCCTCCGCCGTCCGCCTCACGCACCTCGAAACGGGCCTCGTCGTCCAATGCCAGGACGAAAAGAGCCAGCACAAGAACCTCGCTAAGGCGATGCGGGTTCTGAAGGCCCGGCTCTACGAACTGCGCCGCAGCATCGAGCACGAAAAGCGGGCCAGCGAGCGGCGCACGCTCGTCGGTTCCGGAGACCGGAGCCAGCGGATCCGGACCTACAATTTCCCGCAGAACCGGCTGACGGATCATCGGATCAACGAGAGCTTCACGCTCGATCAGGTGATGACCGGCCGCCTTGGACTGGTGATACAAGCGATCGAGGAGCACGCCCGGCAACAGCGCCGCGCCGACATGGAACGCTCCTCGAAGCCGGCGACACCCTGATCGGAGCGGAGGCCTGACCATGACCGATGACGTGTGGACGGTGGGGCGCTTACTCACCTGGACAACCGAGTGGCTGACCGGAAAGGGAAGCGATTCCCCCCGGCTCGACGCCGAGGTGCTCCTCGCCCATGTCCGTGGCTGTTCACGGATCGCCCTCTACACCGCTTATGACGAGCCGGTCGACGAGGCCGGGCGGGCCCGGTTCCGCGGCTTGGTCAAGCGGCGCGGGGAGCGGGAGCCGGTGGCCTACCTCGTCGGCAGTCGGGAGTTTTTCTCGCTGGCGATCGCCGTCTCCCCCGCGGTCCTCATTCCCCGCCCGGAGACCGAGGGGCTCGTGGTCCGCGCTATCGATCTGTGCCGCCCCCTGGAGTCTCCACGGATCGCCGATGTTGGCACCGGCTCTGGCGCGATCGCGGTGGCGCTGGCCAAGCATCTCCCCAAGGCCCGCGTGGTCGCCACCGACATCTCGGGCGACGCCCTCGACGTCGCGCGGGGAAACGTCGCCCGTCACGGGCTCGACGGTCGAATCGAACTGGTCGCCTGCGATCTCCTCGACGCTCCGGCTGCTGCGGGCCCCTTCGACTGCATCGTCAGCAATCCGCCGTATGTCCGCGAGGACGAGCTCGCCGGGCTCCCTCGGGATGTCCGTGACCACGAGCCGAAGGGAGCCCTCGTCGCGGGGCCGACGGGGGTCGAGGTGGTCGAGCGCCTCGTCGCGGCGGCCGAGAGCCGTTTGGCGTTGGGGGGCTGGCTCTTGGTGGAGATCGGCCCGTCGACCGCCGCGGCGGCCGAAGCGCTGATCCGCCGTCATTCCTGGCTCGTTCCCGCGCCGACGCTCGCCGACATCGCCGGCCTTCCCAGGATCGTCCAGGCCCGGAAGGGCTGAAACGCCCGCGGCGTTCCCGGCGGGGCGTTGCATCCCCCTTTGCGCGACGGTAGGACATTTGTCCAGCGGAGCGCCACACCGTCGAACACACCGTCGAACATGGGCTCCGGAAGACGGCTCACTGGAAGTCGGGGGTGTCGAGGGATGCGTTCGTTGCCGAGCGGGATGATCGACGCGTCGGTATGGCTCCGTCAGGCCCTAGCCCGGTGCCGATCGTCTTTTGCGGGGGTCTGGCGGCGTGATCCCCTTCCCTCCCGGCCGCTGGTGGTCGTCGCTGTCGCGCTCGTGGCAGGGATCGGTGCCGCGCTCCTCCTCCCCCTGCCGGCGACCGTCTGCTGGGCCACGGCCGTCGTCGTCCTCGGCGGCTGGGGGTGGTCGATCGGGCGGCGTCCGGGGATTGCCGCCCCTCTCCTCCTCGTGGCGATCGCTGCCGCCGGAGCGGCTTGGGGCACGGCCCGATGGCGGTGGTTCGCGGCCGATGACCTCGCCTGGAGCCTCTCCGACCGGCCCCTGCCGGTGGCCGTCGAGGGGAGGCTCGTCGCGGCACCGCGCCCGCTCCCCCGCTCGAGCGATCCGCTCCGCGGTGGGGGGCGCCCGCCCTCAAGCGACTGCCAGTTTGCGATCACGGCCGTGCGCGACGGGGGAGCGTGGCGACCGTGTTCCGGCCGGGCGGTGCTCGTCATCGATGGCCCGCCGCCGCGGCTCGGTGCCGGGGAGCGTTGCCGCGTCTGGGGGCGAGCGCTGCGCCCCGGACTGCCCGGCAATCCTGGTGAGTTCGACCAGCGCGCTCGCGCCCGGCAGGAACGCACCTTGTCGGTGATCCGGGTCGAGGGAGCCGGGGCGATCGAGCGGCTGGCGCCGGGGGGTTGGCCGACGCTCGCGGCGGTCCTCGAGGAGGTCCGCGAGCGCGGGGCGGCGGCGCTGCGGACGCATCTCTCGCCGCAGCGCGGGGCGCTCGCCGCCGCCCTCCTCCTCGGCACGCGCGAGACGCTCCTGCCGGAGATGACCGAATCCTTCATGGTCACCGGAACCGTCCACATCCTCTCGATCTCGGGGCTCCATGTCGCGCTCCTCGCGGCCGGCCTGTTTGCCATCGCCAGGCTTCTGCGGTTCCCCCGGACCGCCGCGCTCCTCCTCGTGGCGGTGGCGACGGGGCTCTACATGATCCTCGTCGGCGGCGAGACCCCGGTGCTCCGCGCGACGCTCCTGGTCTGGTTGGCTTGCCTCGGCGCCGTCTGCGGTCGTCGTGCCGCCGGCCTCAACGCCCTGGCCGTGGTGGCGATCGTCGTCCTCGCCTGGCACCCACCGGAGATCCTTCGCATCGGCAGCCAGTTGTCGTTCCTCTCCACCGCCGTCCTCATCGGCGCGGCGACAGCGGTCGGCGCCGGGCGGCGCGACGACGACCCGATCGACCGGCTCATCGACCGCTCCCGCTCGCCGTTGCACCGGTCGATCCGGCGGCAGGCGCGGGCTGCCTGCGATGCCCTCCTCATCGGGTTCGCCGTCTGGCTGGCGACAGCGCCGTTGGTGGCCGCCCACTTCCATGTCTTCAGTCCGGCCGGTCTGCTCCTCAATCCCCTCATCGCGCCGCTGGTCGGGGTGGCGATGGTGGGGGGATTCCTCTGTCTTCTCGCCGCGCCGGTCTGCTGGCCGATCGCCGCTGCCGGGGGGGCGGTCTGTGACGCGGCCCTGGCTGCGATCGAGGTCGCGGTCGATTTCACCGCGCGGATCCCCGGGGCCTTCCATTGGGTGTCGGGGCCGCCGGTGTGGTGGACTGTGGGGTGGTATGCCGGGCTCGTGGCGATGCTCCTCCTCCTCGCCGGAGCCAGGCTGGTGCGCCCCTCGGTTTGGGCCTGTGCGGCGGGAATGTGGGCGGCGGTCGGCCTCGCCGTCGGCCTGGTCGCGGTCGGCCCGGCGCCGGGCCTCGACGTCATCGCTGCGGCGATGGGGCATGGCTGCGGCCTGGTCGTGCGCGGGCCCGCCCAACGCTGTCTGGTCTACGACGCCGGGAGACTCGGCGCCGGCGTGGCGGCGGGGCGCGGGCTTTCGGCGCTCCTCTGGAGCGAGGGGATCGGCCGGATCGACACCCTCGTCATCTCCCATGCCGACACCGATCATTTCAACGGCGTGCCTGACCTTCTCGAACGCTTCGATGTCGGCCGCGTCGTCGTTCCCGAGGCCTTCCTGGCCAGCCCGGCACCGGCGGTCGCCGAGGTTCTCGCGCGGATCGCCGCCGCGCGGGTTCCGGTGTCGGCGGTCTCGGCCGGGGACGAGATCCCCTTCGATCCCCTCTGTCGGGTGCGTGTCCTCCATCCGCGTTCTGGGGGCGCCGGGCTGGCCCCCGCCGACAACGAAACGAGCCTCGTCGTGGCGGTCGAGTCGGCGGGGCGCCGGGTCTTGCTCACCGGCGATCTCGAAGGGGGGGCGCTCGACCGGTTCGTCGCCGCCGATCCCGGGCCGTGTGATCTCCTCGTCGCCCCCCATCATGGCAGCCTCGCCAGCCTCCCACCGGCCTTGGCGCGGGCGACGGCGCCGGCGTGGGTGATCGTCAGCGGCGCGGCGGGGCCGCGCTTCGAGGAGGTGCGCCGGGCCTATGCCACGGCTGCCGGCGCCGACAGGCCGGCCCGGGTGGTGCGCACCGAGGGGGCGGTGCGGGTGCGCCTCACGGCGGCAGGCTCTGAAGGGAGCCAATTCCTCGAGGGGCGTTGGCAACCGGTACCGGCGCCGGCGGAGACTCCGCCGGCCGCCACGACCGCACCCCAGCCGTGAGGCGACGGATCACGGCCGCGCGGCATCCTGGGCCGGATCCCGGACTGTATCCCGGACTGTATCCCGGACTGTATCCCAGTGCAGGCTGTCGAGATTCATCATCCCTCCGGCCTGCTGCGGATGGGTGAAGCGGAGATAGACATCATGACGACCGGCGACCGGTGCCCAGGTCGCCGAGCGCTCGTAGAACTCCTCCCACTGGCCGTTGACCTCCACCGGCACGGTGGCCAGGAGCGGTCCGTCGACGGCGTCGATCCGGACTTCGACCGCGCCCCCTGCGCCGGCTGACGCCATCCGCAGCGTCGTTCCCCCAACCGCATCGAGGGGGACGTCGCGGAACAGGAGCCAATGGCCGTGGTCGACCGCCCCGAGAAAATGCCCCCCTCCGGCATTCCCGGAGGCGAGTACCTGTGGCCCATGGATCCCGTCGGCGGTCTCGGCCTCAGTCAGCCGCGGCCGGAGCAACACCGTCGCCGTGCCGGCAAGCGGCGGGATCGGGCCGACGCCACGGTCGAGATACGTCGCCTCGAGCCGGTAGCGGCCCCCCTTTGAGATCTCCTCCGGCGTCACCGGAATGCTGCCGACGAAACCGGTGAAGACGCGCGTCAAGGCCGATGGGGTGAGCGAATAGATCCACCCCACCATCTCGCGGATCTCGTCGGGGGTGTGATGGGAGTGGGGGATCATCGGGATCTTCCCCCACACGCCGGTCGAGCCCTTCAGCACCCGCTCGACGGAGGCCTCGAGCGCCCCCTCCTTGCCGCGGTACTTGTTTGCCACCTCCACCAGCGGCGGGCCAACGCGGGCCTGGTCGACGGCGTGGCAGTTGAAACAGTCGCTCTTCTGCATCCGCTCGAGTCCCGGGGGCACCGCGGCGGCCCCGCCGTCGACCACCCGACCGGCTTGCACCGCCGCCCGCGGGACGTCCGTCGACATCAGTTCCTCGAGGCCGTCGGCGTCGGCCGCCGCGGTATCGTTCGTGCCGTCCTCGTGGTCGCGGACGAGGAGGCGAAACTCAATCGGCGCTGCGGGGTCGAAGAAATCGCCGTCCGAAGGCTGGGCAAAGCGGATCTCGGGGCGGGCATTGCCGACGACCACCGGCACCGACGCGCTCCGCTCGGCTCCGGCAGGGTCGCGAACGACCAACTCGACGGTGTAGACGCCCGGTGTGCTGAAGGTGAGCGTCGGATGCGGTTCGCGGGAGGCGACTTCGGCCGGCGCGGGGGGATTGGCCTCCCGCGGGAGCGACGGCGGCTCCGCCTCGCCCTCGGCAGCGCGGATGATCCGCCACTGGTAATCGAGAGGGTCGCCGTCCTTGTCGAACGTCCCCGCGCTCGAGAGTTTCACCGTGAGCGGATGACGGCCGATGTTGTTCTCGGCGGCTGCCACGGCCACCGGCGCCCGGTTGCCGCGGACATAGTCGATCCGCACCAGCCGGGCGTTGGCATTCACCCCCCAGGTGTCGCCGTATTCGAGGAGGTGGAGGGCTCCGTCGGCACCGAACTGGAGGTCAATCGGTCGCGCGAACGGCCGATCGGGGAGGAAGCTTTCGATGCCGGCCACCCGCTGCTGGTCATCGAGCCGCACGACCTTGATCCAGTTGCGCGTCCATTCGTAAATGAACAGGCAGTTGTCGTAGTGGGAGGGGAAGCGGGTCGGCGAGTCGGCGTGGTCGGCGGCGTGGTAGACCGGCCCAGCGCAGGCCGTCCGCCCCCCTTCCCCGAGCTCTGGGAACGCGGCTGAGGCGCCGTAGGGATACCAGAGAAACGCCGGACTGGCCGGAGGAAGGACGCTCGATCCGGTGTTGTTCGGCGAGGCGTTGACCGGTGCGGCCGGGTCGAAGAGCGGTCCGACGGCCGCGGTGGCGTAGTCGTAGTCGGCGTAGGGGAGGTTGTCGCCGATGAAGTAGGGCCAGCCGAAATTGCCCGGCCCCTGCGCTTGGTTGATCTCGTCGTAGCCGCGCGGGCCGCGCGGCCCTTCGCCACCGGCGTCCGGTCCGACCTCTCCCCAGTAGACCGTGCCGGTGTGCGCATCGACCGACATCCGCCAGGGGTTGCGGCAGCCCATGCAGTAGATCTCCGGCCGACCGGCGGAGCCGTCACGGGGGAAGAGATTCCCGGCAGGGATCTCCACGCTGCCGTCAGCGCGGGGGCGGATGCGGAGGATCTTGCCGCTCAAAGACGCGGTGTTGGCCGCTGATTTTTGTGCGTCCCAGGGGGCCTTCTCCGGCCGCTCGTCGATTGGCGCGTAGCCCTGCGAGTCGCCATGGGGGTGGGTGTTGTCGCCGGTGGCGATGAACAGGCAGCCGTCGGGGCCAAAGGCGAGCGATCCGGCATGGTGGCAGCACTCCTTCCGCTGCTCTTGGAACTCCAGGAGCAGCTTCTCGGAGGCAAGGTCGAGGAGGCCGTCGCGAAGCGTGAACCGGCTGACGTGCTGTCCCTCGAAGTCGGGGGGAGAGTACTGGAGATAAAGATGGCCGTTGGTGGCGAAGTTCGGATCGAGCGCCAGGCCGATGAGGCCATTCTCCTGGGCGGTCGTGACGGTCAGCTCACCGACCAGCCGCGGTTCGCGGGCGGTCCGGTCGAGGGCTAAGAGCCGGCCGCCGAACTCGATCCAGTAGACGGTGCCATCAGGGGCGACCGCCAATTCCATCGGTTGCGTGAGGCCCGAGAGGAGTGTCGTTAGCTCAAAGCGGGCCGGGTCGGGCTTCGGCTCAGCCGCGCACGCCGCCACCGGCACCAGCGCCGCGGCCACCGCCAGCCATCTCCCCGCCCGCGTCGCTAGCCGCCACCGCGATGGCTGTCGTCCCCTGCTCATCGTCTCTCCCCCACCTTCAGACTGCCTTGACGGCCTCGGCCGCAGGTCGTCGGGTTTCATGTTTCATCCGCCATCCGGCCGCGACCAAAAGAACGAAGTTTGCCACGAGGAACGTGAAGAACTCTGTTTGTCCCCCCTGGCCGAAGCCATACGAATGGAGCCCTGCACCGAGGAGGAAATTGACCCCGTACCACGACATCCCGATGACCGCCGCCCCGAGCACGGCGCCGCCAGCGAGGCCGAAGTTGCCGATCCAGCCGGCATAGCGGCCGTGAAGGATCACCAAGTAGGCCAGCAGCGACACCAGCGCCCACACCTCCTTTGGATCCCATCCCCAGAATCTCCCCCAGGAGACGTCGGCCCACAGGCCGCCGAGGATCGTGCCGGCCGCGAGGAGGACCACCGCCACCTGCATCGCTTTGTAGATGTAGCCGGCCAGTTCGGCACAGGCCTCGGGGGGGCGGGAACGGCCGCCGGACCCCTGCGGATAGCGGCCGAGGAGGTAGTGGCCCAGCGACAGGATCCCCAGGCCCCAGGCGAGGGCGCCGGCGGCGTAACTGGAGACGATCGTGAGGACGTGGATCGTGAGCCAGAAGTTATCGCGAAGGACCGGTTGGAGCGGGCTGAATTGCTTCCCGGGGATCGGGAAGAACCAGGCGATGAAGGTCCCCGCGAACGCCACAGCGGCGACGACGAGCCCAAATGATTTCCGCCGGTAGACTTCCGGCACCTCGGCCGCGAACGTCCCACGCTGCCACGAGGCTGGCACGCTCACGAGCGATGTCGCGATCGTGAGGATCAGGCGGGGGAGAAACCACACCGCCGGGACAAGCGCCGACCAGCCGACGAGCCAGACGACGAGGTTGTTGAGGTTGGGGATGCTCCGGTCGACGTCGGTTTGCGGGAGGAGATTGATGATCGTCCGCCCCCCCGCCGCGTACGGGGCCATCGCCAAAATCCACAACACCAGTGCCGACAGGGCGATCCGGGGGAGGATAAGGAGCCAGTTGATCGCCCCCCCCCCCGTCGATCCGCCGTCGAGCGTCCTATCCCGCGGATCGGCGGAAGCGCCCTCGCCGGGGATCAGCCTGCCGAGCGGCGCGGGGAGCGCCGTCATCCGCCAAGCATCCCCCATCCCGGCGGCCATGATCGGCGCGAGGAGGAAGCAGAGCCCGAGGAAGGTGAGGAAGAAGGGGACGTAGATCACCGTCTCGTACATGTTCGTCACCGGGGCCCAACCGGTGATTGCCACGCGCGCGGCGAAAGCCTGCGCCGTCCAGCCCAACTGGAAGAGGAGGAGGAAGGTGGCGATCCAAAACAGCGGCACGCGGGCCCGGCCGATCGACACCGCATAGGCGGCCAGGGCGAACAGCGCTGCCACCCACGACATCCGGAACGGGTCGCCGACGTTGTAGGTCACCTCGCGGCTGGTGCTGCCGACGGGCGGGTAGGCGGTGTGCCGGAGGAGGTCGGCGTCGGGGCGCTCGATCGGCAGAGCTGCGCGGAGCGGTTCGACCGCCTCCCCCAGATTTCGCAGTCTCGAGGCGAGGTTCTCGGTGGCTGCAGCGACTTTGGCCGGGCGCCCCGCAGCGGAGACCGGCGCCTGGACGGCAGTCGCCAGACTGTCGAACGCGGCGCGGATCCCCCGGACACCCTCCGGGGGATAGCCGGCGAGGAGGCCGGGCTCCGCATCGAGGAGGGTCGGCCAGGCCAGCCAGGCTGGCATGTCGTCCTCCGCGCTCCGTTCCGCCTCCAGCGCGTCGGCATGGAGGGCGGGCACCACATGGAGGCTGCCGCCGTTGTCGTAGAGGGCTTCGCCGAGGGCCGTGACCCGATCGTTGACCCGGCGGAGCAACCGGCGGATGTCGACCGGGGCGTTGTCGGGGAGGGGGATGGCCCCGATCGACTGCCGCAGGGCCGCCAGCCGCGGCAGGACTTCCGCGGTCGGGAAGCGGGTCGAGTTCCCCATCACCTCGGCGAGGCCCTGGAGCGCCGTGTCGACGTCGGCCGCCTGCCCGGGGGGGAGCTTCTCGCGGAGCGGTTTAAAGGTGGTAACGAGTTGTTGAAACGTCCGCAGGAAGGCAGTCCGCCCCACCGCATCGTCGGCGGCCCGGAACACCAGTTGCCGCCAGGTGACATAAGCCTTCCAGAGTTGCTCGACCTTGGCATCGACCCCTTCGGCCCGGAACTCCCTTCCCTCCCGCACCGCTGCGGTGCGACGTTCGTCGAGGTCGATGAGCCGCTGCCGGAGCGGCTCGCAGTCGGCCACGTCGGAAGGGGCCGCATACTTCAGCCGCACCCGCCCCTTCGCCGTGTCGGCGAAGAGCTCGAGGCCGAGGAGCTTTCGCAGGTCCTCGTGCTCGGCGATGAGGAACGAAACATCCTCCCAGGCGGCGGGGCGGACGAGCCAGTCGAGAAGGAGCTCGTCGGCATGCCATTTCGCCAGTGGCTCTCCGGGCACAACGGCCAGCTTCGGCTCCTGGACGTTGCAGATCGACTCGATTTGGCGGCGTGCAAACGTGTCGAGCGGCATGATCCGCCCATCTTCGAGAACGGGGATCGACCGCCACGCGGCGAGGGAGGGGGAGAGCCCCGGCGACGGCGGGTCGGCGCTCGCCGGCGGGGCCGCGAACAGGGCTCCGGCGGCGAGCCCTGCCAAAAGCAGAGCGCGGAGGCAGGCGGTGGAAGTGGTCCGGGGCGTAGTCATCGTGCACCTCGTGGTCGTTGGGCGGGGGCATTCTCGGGCCTGCCGCGCCGCGGATCGCGTCGCTTCCCCGGTAGGTCGGCCGATCCGTTCTCCCCGAGACCGCGCGCGGCAGAGGGGGGGAGCTCATCCTCCCTGTCGTCCTGCCGGCGGGGGCGGAAGAAATAGGCCTTCATGTAAAACATCGTGAAGATCCCGGCGACGATCAGACCGCTGCCGAGATACTTCACCCCGCGGCCGGGGTCGTAATTGACCGTCAGCACCGAGGCCTCGAGCCGTTCCGGCTTCTCGCGGGTGTTTTTCGTGAACTTCTCGTAGAGGTCGTCCCCCGGCATCCATGGCCCCATGAAGCTCTCTTGGAAGAGCCGGTAGGAGCGGCCGCTGGCAGGATCGGAGAAGTCGACCGGGGCGTTCATCGTGATCGTCACCGGTTGCTTCACCAGCGCTGTCCCTGAGCGCGAGAGAAATTCGACGACGCTCGAGAAGTGGGAAGCCTGGCTCGTGCCGGGATCGAGTTTGCGTTCGAAGTTGTCGAGCTTGATGTCGAAGCCGATGTCGACCGCGTCGGGAACCAGCCGCACCGTCACGCTCCGCCGGGCGGCGTTGATGGTCGCCTCTTCGGTCGGACCGGGCGCCTCGTTGATCGGCTGCACCGGGATGCCGGCCAGCCAAAACTTCTCCGCCTTGCCGTCGACCGTCAGACGGATGTGGGCCGCCCGCCGCTTCGCAGAGGGAGGCTTCACCTTGTCGAAGGGGACGGGGAGCGTGGCGATCTCGAGTTTGTCGGCGGGGAGGAAGCGATCGACCCGCATCTCCAGCTTGGCACGCGGCATCTCGAAGGCCGGCACCGGGCTGCCGTCGATCGGCAATTCGCCGCTGGTCACCGCGGGGGCCTGCCAAACTCGGTAGAGGAGCCGATGCCCCCCCTTCTCCGCCGGTGCCTGGACGATGTCGATCCGACTGCGGGCTTTCCCCTGCATCCGTTCGGAGGCGTCGGATGTGTCGCGCTCCATCCACAGCGTGCCCTGCACGCCGGTCTGCGAACCCTGCACCGAAACTTCGGGGAGGTCGGCAAGGATCACGATCTCCTCGTCGGCCCCCTCGGCGCCGCGACGAACCTTGAGTCGGGCTGCCGAGAGTTGGTCGTTGAAGTCGGTCAGTTCGACGAACAGATCGGTGCCTTCCAGGGGCATTCGCGGCTGGCCGATGAGGTCGTCGACCAGCCACCGCCCCACCTTCCCGTCGGCGACGAGAACGATTTGGCCGCGGGTGCCGAAGCCGAGCGTCTGATCGGGGGTGGCAGTGAGAAACGCCCGCGCTTCGTTGTCGGTGGCGAGCTTCCAAAATACGACCGTGCCGCCGCCAACGGTGCCGCGGTGCCGCATCTGGGCACCGCGGAGCGGGTCGGGCTGCCAGGCGAGGTCGACGGGCATCCACATCCCACTGGCGCCGGCTCCCTCGAAGCTATCGCTGCCGATGCGCAGGCGAACGCTCGGGGCGAGGGCTGCGCTGGAATCGGAGTAGAAGTCGAGAACCTCCAGCCGCACGCCACGCTCGTCGTAGAGCACGCCGATGTCGCGGGGGGAGAGTTTCCAGGGGAACGCAGAGCGATGGACCGGCGCCGCGCCACCGTATTCATTCCAATTGAACGGCCCCGAGCGAAACGCCACCGACCCGAGGGGCGTGCCCGTACCCCCCGCCGCGGGGCGCTCGAGGAGGGCGAAATGGAGGGAATCCTCGTAGGCCCTCCCCCCTTTCTCCCCTTCGAGGAGCGGGATCTGGGCGTCGATCCCCCCGCGCTGGGAAAGCAGGCATCCGGTGAGGAGAACGAGCAAGCCGATGTGAGTGATCACGAACCCGGTCTGATGTCGTTTCCAGGGGTAGCGGATCGCCGCCGCACAAAAGATGCTCACTGCCAAGAGGGCATTGAGGAGCGTGAACCACCAGGTATTCCAGACGCCGAACTTCACCGCCTCGGTGCCGAAGGCACTCTCGACAAAGGTTCCCAGCCCCAGAACGATCGCCAGGAGGGAGATGAGGACGACCGCGAACCGGAGCGAGGCGAGGAACTCGTAGACGGAGAGCACGACCCGCACGGCGGCAGGTTGATCGGGCGTGGCGAGCCGGCGTGCAGCCATGGGATGGAGTGAAAGGGGGCGCGAGAGGGATGGGAACCACCTCGCGATTATAGTCCCCGGACTCCTGCTGCGGAGATCGCCGGCTTCCGGGGCCCCCCGGGGGCCGGACAGGATCACCGCCAGCCGAAGATCTCGGCCAGCGAGTTGAGCAGCGGGTTGGAGAGCGTGGTGCTCTCCGGACTGCCGATCGTGCGGACGAGGTCGTAGGCGATGAAGCCCCCGAAGAGGAGGAGCAACGAGCAGCAGACGAGGCCGACGATCTGCCAGGCACTGAAGCTCATCTCGTCGAGCATCTGGGTCGGGAAGGCCAGCGTCTCGGCCGATCCGGCCGATCCGAGCGAACTGTCATCGCCGCCGAAACTCGAGCTCTGACCGCCGATCGTCTGGCCGAAGAAGCTCGAGTCGCCGGCCTCGGAATCGGAGGCGATCACGACCGACGCACTCTCATCGTCGGTGGCCTCGCCGCCGAGTTCGAAGTCGTCTCCCGAGAACGCCCCCTTGGCGGCGGAGGCGGCGCTGCCGAGATCGACACCGGAGTCGGCGAGGCTGCTGTCGCCGAGTGACACGCCGCTGCCGAGCCCGCCGGAGAGCCCGCCGAGGCCCGGTCCCGACAAGCCCGGCCCGGAAAGGCCCGGCCCGGAAAGGCCCGGCCCGGAAAGGCCGGCGATCCCTGAGTCTGACTTGCTGGCGGCCGATGACGCGCTGCTGATGCCCGACAGTTCGATCATCAGATCGCCGGAGCCGCTGGCCTTGGAGATCCCGCTCCCTCCGAGGGAGGGAGACGACGCGCCGACGATCGATTCGATGGCGAGATCGTCGCTCTCGAGATCGTCGCCGAGAACGCTGTCAGTGAGGACGAGGTCGGCGCCGGAGAGGCCGGGGGAGGAGAGCGAGAGGCCGGAGTTGCTCTTCGAGGCCACGCTCCCCTTCCCAACGCCGGTGTCGGAAGCGGATGGTCCCTTGGCCGTGGGGGTGGCGAAGATCGAATCGGCGCCGTCGTCGAGGATCAGTTGGTCGTCATCGGTCGCTTCGCCAGGGCCTCCGGCGGGGGCGTTGTCGAGGACGAGCTCCGGAAGATCGAGATCGAGTTCCCCGCTTCCGGAGCCGGATTCCTCGCCGAGGGTGCGCAACAGCCTCTCGACATCATCCGTCTTGAACTTGTTCGTCGCGCCGTCGCGCATCGGAAACAGCTGCTTGCGGTCGACGAGTCGGTTGACTTCGTCGACGGAGATGCCGAGGAGCCGGGCTGCTTCCTCGGGCGACATGAATTTGCCGGCCATGGCTGCCTTGACGGGTGCGGGGACGGAGATCTCACCACCGTCAGTGTCGACGAATCCGGCGTCGAAGTCCACGATCCCGCCGCAGCCGGGCGCCTCCGGAACGGCCGGCAGATCCGCTCATGGTCGATTTTTCCCAGCCGGAACACCTTCCGCACCGACCTCGAGCATTTTCTTCAAAGTCGCCGGGCGCGGTTCCTGGGCGTTGTACTCGGGGACGAGCAGATCCCAGGCGATGTTGCGGGTGCTGCGGAGAGTCAGGGAGCCGGCCCCGTCAACGTGGTAGATGGCGGCATTCTTCATCTGGGGGTCGATGATGAGGAGGAGCTGACGGCCGTCGTCGAGCGGTGTAGCGCTGATCCACAGCGGCTGGCCGGTCCCCTCCCCTGCCAGGCCTGCGGCACTCCCCGCCAGGCCGGGACGCTGGCCCCGCTGTTGGGCCCAAAGCATCCCCCCACCGGCGAGGGTGAGGGCGACACCAATGAGGAGCGGCCCGAGCGTCGAGGGCCATCGGAGCATGGCGGCCTGCGGAGCGATCGGCCCGGCGGCGGAAGGGCTGGGGGGCATCGGGGATGGCTCCATCGGGGGCGATCGCGGCGGGAAGGGCGGATGCGGCGGGAGCAGGGTAGGTCGTCACGGGAGTCTGTGGCAATGGCTCCCGGCGGTCGGCACGAGCTTCGCTATCTGCCGCAGGCTGCCCGGTCTCGCGTGCCCATCTGCCATTTCCCCGGCCGCGGTCTTTCGATTCAATCGGTCGGGCAAACCCTACCGATGAAACCGGTGGTGCCGGTCCCGCGGAAATTTGCGCGGTCGCCCCGGACAGCCATCGCCAGCCTGCTTGGGAGGTGCAACGGGTGTCGTACGTGAAGTCATTCATCGCGGGTCTGATCCGCTCGCCGCTCCTCTGGGGCGGGGCCATTGCCTTTTGCTTTTTCGCCCTCATCCATGGTGGCGTGATCAGGCATGCCGGCACGATCCGCTACCTCGCCGGCCACTGGGTCGAGTATGTCGAGACGGTGATGTTTACCGTCGGGCTGTCGGCGCTGGTGCTGAAGTGGCTCGATGTCCGCCATCAGGCGGCGGAGGTCGGCGAGCCGCTCCTCGAGGCGATCCCCACCGGTGGCCAGCAGCCCGACGAGGCGACCGGCCTCCAGGCGAAGGTCGTCGAGGTGGGTGCCGATGGCTACCTCCCGCGCCGGATCCATGAAGCGCTCGATCTGGTCGTCCGCACCGGCTCGGCCGAAGGTCTCGAGGACCATCTCAAATACCTCTCCGACCTCGATGCCGCGCGGGCCGGGCAGAGCTACGGTCTGGTGCGCTTCGTGATCTGGGCGATCCCGATCATGGGCTTCCTCGGCACCGTCATCGGGATCACCGAGGCGATCGCCAACCTCTCGCCGACGCAACTAGAAAACATCACGGGCGTTGTCGCCGGGCTCGGCGTGGCCTTCGACACCACGGCCACGGCCCTGACGCTGTCGATGGTGCTCATGCTCATCCAGTTCTTCGTCGACCGGGCCGAGCAGCGGCTGCTCGGGGCCGTCGATTCGGCGGCCTGGATCGGCTTGGCGGGCAGGTTTCAGTCGGTCGCCGCCGACGACGGCACGGCGGTGGCGCTGGCAAAGCTCTCAGAGGCGGTGTCGCGCAGCTCCGAGAAGCTCCTTCAGGCCCAGGAGCATTCCTGGCGGGCGCTCGAGGAGGCCGCCTCCGGCAGCCTGTCCCGCGCCGTGGCGGCCAGTGGTCAGGAACTGCGGACGGCGCTCTCCGACTCGCTCGGCTCGAGCCTCTCGCAGTGGAGTGAATCGCTCGTCCGTGCCCAGGCCCATGTCACGAGCCAGCGGGAGGATCGGTGGGCAAAAGCCGCCGATGCGCTGACCACGGCCATGGAGGGCTTCGAGCGGCACCAGCAGGCGCTCGCCGACCAGACCGAGCTCCTCGAGCGGGTGGTCGATGCCACCCGCGACGTCACCGACCTGGAGCGCTCGCTCGAAAATAATCTCTCCGCGCTCACCGCCACGGGCCGGTTCGACGAGACGCTCGCGACCCTCTCCGCCGCCGTGCAGCTCCTTGCGGGCCGAGCAGCCGACGGGGCCGCCGAACCGCGCCGGGTCGAACTCCACGCCCTCCCGCGTTCCAGAAGGGCCGCATGAGCCGTCGCACCCCCGCCGCCGCGCCCACGATCTCGCTATTCCCCTTCCTAGCGGTGCTGCTGTGCACGATGGGCGCCCTCTTGGTGCTCCTGGTGCTCTTCAGCCGCTCCGCCTCGCAGGCCGGGGTCCGCGAGGCCGAGGCTGCCATCGAGGAGCTCGAGCTCGCCCGGGAGAATGCCCGCTGGCGGCGCGATCAGCTCGAAGGCGTTCGGCAGAAGACCAACGACGATCTCTCCCGGGCCCGGCTGGTGCTCTCGGGGATCGAGGAGAACATCCGCACCCTCGAGGACGATCTCGCCCGCCTCGTCGGTGTCGTCGAAGCGCTGGAGAGTGAGACGAAGGTGACTGACGCCACCGACCTTGCGGCACTCGAGGTGAAGCTCACCAATGCGCGCGAGTCGCTCGACAAGGCCCGGACCGATCAGGCCACCCGGCCGGCGGCCTACGCCGTCGTGCCGTATGTCGGCAAGCATGGCACCCACCGCCGCCCGCTCTATATCGAATGCTGTGTCGATGGCGTCTTCCTCCAGCCGGAGGGGATCCGGCTGACACCGGGGGATTTCGACGGCCCGCCGGGGCCGGGCAATCCACTCGCCAGCGCCCTCCGCGCTGCCCGCGAGCAAATGGCGCGCACCATTCCCAACGCTGGCGATCCTGCCTCGCAGCCCTATCCGCTCCTCCTCGTCCGCCCGTCTGGCGTGATGGCCTACTATGCGGCCCGGGAGGCGATCTCCTCGTGGGGGAACGAGTTCGGCTACCAACTCATCGAAGACGACTGGACGATCGCCTATCCCCCGCCGGATGTGGCGATCGCCGAGGCGGAAAACCGGGCGATCGAGGAATCGCGCCGCCGGCTGCAATGGCTCGCCGAGACGCATCCGCAGCGCCCTGCCAAGCCGCAGCGCCAATACCGGGCCGCCCCGACCCGCGGTGGCGTGGTTGAGAACGGCGGCCCGAGTGTCCTCGGCGACCAGGCGCAGTGGGAATGGAAGAATCAGCCTGCCGGCGCGACACCGACCCCCGGCGGCAGTCGCGGCGGGCGCTCGTTCAACGGCGGCGGGCCGGGTGTGGCGGCCGGCTCGGCCGGTGCTTCCGGCGATCCCTCGGGCCTGGCAGGCACTGGATCGGCCAGCGGAGCCGGCGGTAGCTCGGGCGCCGGCAATGGCGCTGGGGGCGACGGCAATGGCGCCGGCGGTGGCGCTGACGGTAGCGCCGGCGGCGACGGCGTCGCACCGGGGCGGCCGTTCCTGTCGGCGGCCGGCACTCCCGACGATCCGGCCGGCGACGCGATCCTCGCCTCGGGCCGGGGGATGGGGGGTGGTCCTGGGGGCGGCGGCGGACCTGGCGGCGGCGGCCCGGCGAGCGGCGGGATGGCCGGGAATGGACCGGAGGGGACGCCCAGCCCATCGGGAGGTGCCTTCGGCAAGGCGGGCCTCGTCGGCGCACCGGGCCAACCGAACATGACGTCGGGGGGAGTCGATGGAGCGGGCGAGGGGGGCGACGGCGCCCCCGGTGGCCCGGGCAGCAGATACGGTGCCGCGGGCTCGACGTTTGCCGGTGGATCCACTGGAAGCGCAGCCGGAGGCGCCGCTGGCGGAGCAGCCAATGGCGCGGCCAGCGCCGCGACCTCGGGCGGGGCCGGATCGGGCAACCTCGGTCTCGGTGGCTCGGCGAGCGGAGCCAGTGGTGGAGCCAGTGGTGGCTCGGCGGGAGGAGCCAGCGGTGGAGCCGGTGGCGATGTCTCGATGCCCGGCATGCTCTCCGTCGGTGGCGGTGGCGCCGGGGGCGCCAGTGGCGGCAGTGGGTCGCTTGCCAACAGCCGCGGGTCCAACTGGGCGAGTCTTGCCACAAACGACCGTCCTGTCCCGCTGACGCGTCCGATCCGCGTCGAATGTGCCCTCAACGAGTTTCGGATCCTCGACGACAGTGGGCGGCGGATTCAGACCCGCGTGCCGATCGATGGCGCCACCGCCGCGGCGATCGATCCGTTTGTCGGCGCGCTCCACACGAAGGTCAAGGGCTGGGGGCTGGCTGGCGATCGGATGTACTGGCGGCCAGAGCTCGTCCTCTCGGCGACCAACGACGGCCAATCGCGCCGCGAGGATCTCGAGCAACTCCTCGCCGACAGCGGCATCGATGTTCGCCCGCGCGAGGCGAAGGAGGAGCGCGTCGAGCCACTCCCGCCGGTCCAGCGGGCGTCCTACAACCGCTTGCTCAAGTAACTCCCCGGCCGATTCGTTTCCTCGACCCCCCCGCGCTTCACCGTCCGTCGCGAGACCCACCGAGATGGCCCGCCCCAAGCCGGAAGAAATCTCCTCCGCCGGTCAGGATTCGTTCCTCGACGTCGTCACGAACATCGTCGGCATCCTCATCATCCTCGTGATGGTGGTCGGTGGCCGGGTCGGCCAGATGGGGCTCAATGCCGTCCCGAAGGCGAATGCCAAGGCCGAGGAGCTCGCGCGCGAGCTGGGGCAGCTCGAGATCGAGCTGGCCACGGCGGAGAACGGAATCTCGGAGCTGGTTGCCCAGGGGCGTTCAATCGAGGCGGCGGCCACCGGGGCCGCTGAGGGCCGGATCCATCTCGCGACAGCCGTCTCGGCGGCGAAGCTCGAGGTGGAGCTCCGCAAGCAGGATGTTGACGGCGCCCGGGTGCGGGCGGCGGAATCGGGCGCGCGGCGCAAGCAGCTCGAGGTCGAGATCGAGAAGTGCTCGCTCGAGCTCGAGGGGCTCGCCCATCTCCCGGCGACGACGAAGGAAGTCCTCGCCTATCCGACGCCGATCGGGCGGACGGTCAACGGCGACGAGCTCCACTTCCGGCTCGATGCCGGTCGGATCGCCTATATCCCGCTCACCGAGCTGTTCGAGATGGCGAAGGCGCAGACGCAGCGCAAGGGGGCGGGGATCGCCAACCTTCAAAACCGGATCGAGACGGTCGGTCCGGTCCAGGGATTTTCGCTCGACTACGTCATCGAGGCCCGCGTCGACCAGGCCCGCGGGCAGGTGCTGATCCGCTCGCGCGAGTGGGTCGTTCGGCCGATGCAGGAAAACCTCGGGGAGACGCCGGCGGAGGCGATCAGGCCCGGCTCGAAGTTTCTGCGGGTGATGGCCAACATCACGCCGGAGACGGCGGTGACGCTGTGGTGTTATCCCGACAGCTTCGAGGCCTTCCGGAGCGTCCGCGAGGAGCTCCACCGCCGCGGCCTCCCCACCGCCGGGCGCCCGCTCCCGGAAGGGGCCCCGATCGGCGGCTCCGCCGACGGCAGCAAGTCGGTCGTGCAGTAGGGGCGCGGGTGTGGAAGGCTCCGTCGCCGCGGGGCCGGTGCCAGGGCGAGAGGCCGCCGGGCAAGGTCGGACGTCAATTTCCGTCCGGCTCTTGGTGAACGCGCACCCGCTGCGGCTCGACGATCCACAGCCGGCCGTCGAGCGGCTCACGGGCAAGCGCTCGCACGAGCGTCTCGATGCCTCGCTCGAGATCGGCCCGTGTCGGTCTCCTCGGGAGACGGATCACGGCGATTCCGGGGTATCGCCTCGGCGGGTAGACGAGCGGATTGGCGAAATCGATGTCGAGGGTGACGAGGGCCCTGCCCTCCGTCCGGCACGCTTCGATGAGCTGCCGGTCGTCCGCTCCGTTGAGCGATTGTCTCGCCACGGTGCAGGCGTCGTGGCCCGCGGCCTCGAGAATGGCCCGGCCCCTGTCACCGAGATTCTCGTCGAGTTTGATCTTCACAATGCTTCGAGTGGGAGGTCGACGAAGCGCTCGCGGGCCATTTCCGAGGCGTAGGCGAGGCAGGCGCGGATGTCCTCCTCCTCCAAGCCCGGATACTCGGCGAGGATTTCCGGGGGCGTCGCCCCGGAGGCGAGCAAGTCGAGCACCAGCGACACCCAGATGCGGTGTCCGCGGATGCAGGGTCTCCCACCGCAACGCGCGGGGTCGATCCAGATTCTTCCGAGCAGCAGTTCGCGGTCGGTCGTGGCCATGGGGTTAAGTATATCCCGTGAGCGGGGCGAGTCAGGGATGCCGTTCGGGGGGCTTGGCGACGTGCGTCTCGATGGCCTACACGTAGCGCTCGATCGCATGATCGGTGACATTGGGAAAGGCCGTCTGAAAGGCCTCGCCGTCGGTGCTCCGGGCACGGTTCTCTTCTCGCCATTCCTGCTCAAACGCTTTGAACTCCGCCTCCGAAAGGGGTTGCAACTCGGGTGCAACGATTTCGACCGGGTCAGCGCCGGCTCTGCCCCCCTCCCCGTTCGGCGCCGCGACGGTGAGCGATCTCTCGGGCCCGCGGAACGGCTTTCCTTTGTGGATCCAGAAGTAATCCCCATGAGGGTGATACCCGGGCACGAGCCGGGGCACGAAGTCGTCCTCGTGGACGAAACGCACGAATCGTTTCTCGAACATCCTGCTAACGTCTCGGGCACCGGTAACGTCAAAAGCGAGTGGCTGCCCGAACGTCATCACGCCGAGGATCTCGATATCCGGATCCACCGAAAGGTCGATCGCAGCCATTATCGCGATTGCACCGCCGAGATTGTGGCCCGTAATCCAGACCCTGCGCACTCCACGTTAGTCGCTGATCGCCCGGACCTGCTTGGCTAGCGATTTCCAGGCCCTTTGAAACCCACCGTGCACCTTTCCCTGCCTGAGACGCACCGGAACGGAATCAAGATTGAAAAGCCAAGCCCGATCGCGGCTCTGCGATTAAAGAAGTGCTGCGTTCTTCGGAGCGACGGCCGGTGAAAGTCTCCAGCGGCACTGCCATCTGTCCCGGGGCCACGGCCGGCGGCGGCATCCGCGGCTCCGCGGCGATGCGTTCGTCACTCTCGCGTCGTGCCTGGGGGCGATCGTCGGGGGATGGTTGATTCATTGGGATCTACTGCTTTTTTCAGGCAGCCGCCTCGATCGATGGAAGGTCGCGCTCTTGCCGATGCATTCGGGGCTGGATCATTCCTCGGCCTCCAGGACACCCGAAGCTGTCTCGAGTCGCGTAAACGCCTCGGCATCGAGTTTCTGTTTCAGCCGTGTCAGGGGCGATGAAAACGGGATGCGTTTTTCGTGCTGCAATCGGCCGACGACGATGCCCGCTCCGACCTTTTGCTGCTCGGAAAAATGCCCGATCTCTGCGGCCGATGGGGGCCGATTGCCGAGAGCTTCGACGAACGTCTTCCAGGCCGAGCGTGGGATCAGCCGGTCGGCGGCGAATGCGTCTGCTTGACGTTCCTCGTCATCATCGGAGCCCGAGTTGTCGGCATCGACATGGGGCTTTTTCTTGCCATGGAGAACGACATGGGCCGCTTCGTGGAGAAGCGTGAACCAAAGCTGATCGGTGGTGGAATAGCGAT
>CAMBFA010000006.1 GCA_945865325.1 Candidatus Kuenenia stuttgartensis | reverse complement strand
GGCGCATTTCCCGGCGCAGCACGCGATTGCAGGGAATCGCAGCACGTCGCACGTCGGGGGCGGAAACGACCCGATCCCCGGGGAAACCGCTGTTTTCCCGGGAGAAACCGAGATGCTAAACAAAAGAACAGTGGCCGAGGCGGGAATTGAACCCGCACGGAGATTGCTCTCCACAGGATTTTAAGTCCCGTGCGTCTGCCTATTTCGCCACTCGGCCCGGGGGAGGCCCAGCGATCGTAGCGGCCGGCGTGGGCCCCGGGCAATCGGCGGCGTCGCTACACTAAAGAATCTGGCCGGTTCCTTCCCGCCTTGCCCCGCCCCGTCGCCCCGCCAGATCCGCTCATCCCCCTTCGAGGTTGCTTTGGAGCCCACCACCGCCACCGGTCTTTTCCCCACTGCCTTGCTTGGCGATATCGCAGTTCCCGCCGGGATCGACGGCTTTCTCGGCACGCGGGCGAGTTTCGGGATGGACGTGGTGCTCGTGGGGCTGCTCGCCACGCTCCCCATCCTCGCCTGGAGCATCTATCTCGTTGCTCGGCGCCGCGACTACGCCAGCCATCGACGGCTCCAACTCCTGATCGCGGCCGCCCTCTTGGCCGCGATCGTCGTCTTTGAAGTCGACATCCGGCTGATCTCCGACTGGAAATTGCGGGCCGCGCCGAGCCCGTTTTGGCCTGCCGGGGTCCTGACGGCCCTCGGCATCCATCTCGTATTCGCGGTCTCGACCCCCGTCCTCTGGACCTGGGTCGTATGGGAGGCGTGGAGGCGATTTCCCACCCCGCCGCAGCCAAACGCGCATTCTTCCCGGCACCGTTTCATGGCCCGGCTGGCGGCGGGTGATCTCGTCCTCACGGCGATCACCGGAACGGTCTTCTACTGGCTCGCGTTCGTCGCCCGCTGACGGCAAGCCGGTGGTCAGGCGTGCCTGGCGCCCACCGGCGGCAGCCAGCGGCAGATCGCCAGGCCCCCGAAGTAGAGGAGGCACAGCGGGATCGCGAGGAACAGGAGGCTGTAGGGATCGGCCGGCGTGAGGATCGCCGAGACGACAAAGATGATCACGATCGCCATTCGCCACTGGGAGGCGTAGGTGGCGACATCGACAATCCCGATCCGCTCCAGGAAGAGCATCACCAGCGGCAGCTGGAAGCCGATCCCGAAGCCGATTGGGAGGATCAAGACGAACCCCATCCACTCGCTGATCCGCGGATCGGGATCGAGGCCGAGCCAGGCGTTGAACTGGAGGAGGTAGTCGAGGACGAAGTCGAAGACGAAGAAGAAGGCGAGGAACACGCCGGCGAGGAACAGCCCGATGCTCAGCGGGAGGAAAATATGGACATACCGCTTCTCGTGCGGATAGAGGCCGGCGGCGACGAACGTCCAGAGCTGGTAGAAGATCCACGGGCTCGCCACGACCACCCCCACCAGGAGCGCCGCCTTCACGTACATCCCGAACGCCTCCTGGGCGCTCAAGGTGGTGATACTGACGCGTGCATCCTTGACCATCGGCTGCCAGAGGAGGACCGGCACGAGGTCGTCCATGCCGAACCCCGCCTTTTCATCCTCGACGCTGCCGGCCGCGCCGGCAGGCGTTGTCCCGAGGACGCGGGCCAGCCTGTCGGCGTGCACCTCCCGGAGCTCGAACGACATGCCGTGATTCTCGACGGCGTCGATCACTTCCTCCCGGGAATAGGGGAGGGCAGGGCCCCCGTCGACCCGGGGCGTCCAGGTGTCGAACGTCTCGACGGCCCGATTGGAGTAGTAGTTGGCTAGGGCCCGCTTGAGCGGCTGTTCGATGAGATGGACGAAGGGCCGGGCGACGACGAAACCGATCGCTACGGCGACCAGGAGCCCCATCGTGGCCCTGATGAGGCACGACCGGAGCTCCTCGAGGTGCTCCCCGAAGGTCATCGTCGAGTTCTGAAACAGGTCTTCGTCGTCGATGCGGGCCATGGGGGAAAGCCGGGGGGGGACGGTTTCGATAGGACGAATCTACTTCACATCCCGCCGAGATGCCCGGGAGCCTTATTTTCCGCGGGGCGTCAGGCCCCGTACTTGCCGAGGCGCTGGGCGTGGGCCATTGCCAGAAGCATCAGATGCTTCGCGGGGAAGATCCCGAAGCCGCCGCGGAGGCACTCCCGCTCCGAGAACTTCTCCAGCCCGTCGGGCCGGCAGGTGGCGGCGGCCAGGACCGTCGGCACCGGATGCCAGGAGTGGCTCTTCATGAGGCTCGGCGTGCTGTGGTCGCCGGTGACGATGAGAACATCGGGCCGCAGCGCCTCGATCCGGGGGATCACCCGGTCGAGCTCCTCGATCCGCTTCACCTTCTCCGCAAACGCCCCATCCTCGCCGGTGGAGTCGGTGTATTTAAAGTGGAGGAAGAAGAAGTCGTAGTCCTGCCAGCAGGCGGCGAGGGTCTCGACCTGCTCGTCGAGGGTGTGGGGCGTGCCGACGAGCGTCATCCCCACGAGCCGGGCGAGCCCCTTGTACATCGGATAGACGGCGATCGCAGCGGCGCGGAGCCGGTAGAGCTCTTCGTAGCTGGGGAGCTTCGGCTTGGCCGCGAAGCCCCGCAGCACCATGCCGTTGGCCTTCGGCTCGCCGACGAGGATCCGCCGGGCCTGGGCGACGAACTCCTTGGCCACCTCCGCCGTCCGCGCGGCGGCGGGGGTGTGGGCTTGAGGATCGAGGGGCACGACGCCGGTGGCCTGGGGATCGGTATCGGCCACGGCACCGTCGAGGCCCTTGCCGCGGAAGACGACGACGAAGCGGTGCTCCTTGACCGGCTTCACGAACGTCTCGACACCGGCGATCTTCACCCCCTGGAGACGCTCGACCACCTTGAAGCTCTCCTCCGAGGGGATCCGTCCGGCCCGACGGTCGCTGATCAGACCGGCCGCATCGAGCGTGCAGAAGTTCCCCCGGGCGGCAACGTCGTCCGGGCCGAGCTCGAAGCCGATGCCGGTCGCCTCGAGGGCGCCACGGCCGATCCTGAACTCGAGCGGGTCGTAGCCGAACAGGCCGAGGTGTCCGGGGCCAGAGCCCGGGGTGATCCCGGGGAGCACCGGCACACTCGAGCCGCTCGTCCCGCGCCGGACGAGCCCGTCGAGATGGGGCGTGATGGCCGTCTCGAGCTCCGTCTTCCCCCCCGGATCGAGCGGCAGCCCGCCGAGACCGTCGGCGACCACCAGCACGATCTTGGACGACGACTTTTCCGCCAGTTCACGCACCAATTCATGCTCGATCACGCTGCGGTCTCCTCGCGGGGCAGGGAAGGGGGGAACCTCGTCATGAAGCCCCCTGGTGTTCGGGAGCCCCTGTTGTCGGGCGTGATGGCGGTCACTTCAAGGGCATTTCCAAGCCAGCGGCGAAACCGGACGGCGACGGCCGGCTTCACCACCGGCATCCCCCACGGACCCGGTATTCTTCCGGTCGCACCGCCACCGCTCCCCTCCGCCGCTACCCGCGCCCGCCATGAGTGTTCTCCGTCCCCGGCCGCCGACTGATCCGATCGAGCACGATCCTCCCCCCGGTGTGCTGTCGGCCGCTGGCCGCACCGATCCGCGTTGGCAGGCGTGGCTCGACCGGGCGGAGGAGGTCCGCGGCGCCGTGGCCTCCGCCTGCGGGACGGAGACCGAAGGGATGCTCGAGGCCTACGGCACGATCCGGACCCAGGCCCACCGGCGCGACAGCGCCCTGTTTGCGATCCTCGCTGCCGCCCGGCAGATCCGGGAGTCGGTCGATCGCGTCATCGTCATCGGCGACCGGGCCGACCGGGCCTTGGTCGACCTGCTGGTGAGTACCTGCTGCCACCCACGCCACGACGATCTTCCCCGCCATGAGCGCGGCGGACGACCGCGGATCTGGACGCTCGGCCCCGACGACGATGACGACACCGTCCAGGGCATCCTCGACGCCCTCGGGCCACAGACCGGCGACAGGCTCCTCGACGCGTGGGGCGTGGTCCAGGCTGGGCCATGCCGCGAAGCCTTCACCCAGAACTGCGTCGGGCTGTTCGCGGCGACGCCCGATTCGACCGCGCGGCCAGGCGCGGGCCCGGCGCTGGTGGTGGCCGCGGCGGTCGATCCTCCGAGCGCCGTCTCCGTCCCGGCCGTGTCGGACGACGCGCCGATCTGCCCGCCGTCAGCGCAGGAATGCGTTGGGGTATTCACCGCGGCCTCGCTCCTCCCGGCGGCGATCGCCGGCATCGACGTCGTCCGGCTCCTCGAAGGGGCCGCTGCCATGGCCCGGCGGTTCCGTGAGGCCCCCGCCGCGGTCAATCCGGTCGTCTCCCTGGCGATCGTCGGGCGCTGGCTCGCCGCCGCCCCGAACACCCTCGCAGGGGCGCCGCGACGCCGCCTCCTCCCTCCGCCCCGGTGGCGGGGGCTCGTCGAGTGGCAGTCGGCCCGGGCGGCTCCGCCACATCCCCACGCCCCCCCGGCGGTGGTCGAGGCATGGTTCACCACCCCGATCCGCGTCGCGGCCTGCCGTCGGGCCCCGTTTGCGACGATCTCTTCTGGCGGCACGGCCGATCTTCCCCGCCGCCGGCCGAGTGCGACGACCTCCGCCGACCAACTCCTTCTCCCGCGGTGTGACGAGCACACCCTCGGTCAATTGCTCGAGGGGCTCCGCCTCGCCGCGGCGGTCGAGTCGGGCCTCGACTGAAGTCCCGCGGCGCTCGCCGGCGCCTGGTGGTATCATCCCGCCACCCTCCGGAGCAGGACACGATGGCGATCACGCTGACTTGGATCGGACATGCCACCTGGCTCGTAGACACCGGCCACGGCGTCCTCCTCATCGACCCGTTCTTCGACGAATCCCCAACGGCCTGCATGAAGGGGGCGGAGGTCGCCTGCGATGCGATCCTCGTGACGCACGGCCACGCCGATCATGTCGGCGATCTCATCCCGATCGCGCGGCGGACCGGGGCTCCGGTCTACTGCAACTGGGAGATCGCCCAGTGGCTCGGGGGGCAGGGAATCGAGAATGTCCGGCCGATGAATCTCGGCGGGCGGACGACCGTCCCCGGCGGCACGGCGAAGATGGAATTGGCCCATCACTCCTCGAGCCTCCCTGATGGAAGCTACGGGGGGACGGCGGCCGGGTGGCTCCTCGATGTCGGTGGGGTGCGGGCGTACTTTGCCGGCGACACGGCCCTGTTTACCGACATGGAGCGGATCGGGAGGCGGGATGGCCAGGGACGCGGCCTCGATGTTGCCGTCGTGCCGATCGGCGACCTGTTCACGATGGGCCCCGACGATGCCATCGAGGCGATCAGGCTCCTCGCTCCGCAGGTCGCGCTGCCGACCCACTACGACACTTGGCCCCCGATCCGGCAGGACGCGGCAGCCTGGGCCCGGCGCATCGGCGAGACCACCGGCACCGATGCCCGCGTGCTCCGCCCCGGCGAACGGATCCGCATCGACGTCGTCGTCGACCCCAACGGGGTCTGAAGGATCGACTGGGCGACCCCTCGCCCGTTGACAAACCCTCGCGACCGGCCAATCAGCGCGACGTGGTCAGCGGCCGCGGCGGAGTGACGCGAACCTCGATCGCGTCGCCGACAACGCGGACCTCGAAGACGTCGACCTTGAGCCGCGGATTGTCGCACCACGCACCATCGCACAACCGGAATCGCCAGGCGTGCCAGGGGCAGGTGACCTCCCCGTCGCGGAGTGGCCCGCTGCCGAGCGAGGCTCCCATGTGGGGGCAGAGATCGTCGATCGCCTGGTAGGACGTACCATCGTAAAACACCGCTACGAGGCGTCCACCGACCTCGTAGGTGCGCCCTTCACCGGCAGGAATGTCGCCCACCCTTGCGACGGGCGTAAACGGAACTTCGGACATGCTTCGACCTTGTGACAGGAAGGAACACCGTGATGCACGCCCCGGCAACACCCGCGGACGAGCCTACCCCCGATGATACCCCTGATCGGGGCGCGGAGGCCGCCGGGCCGATCCGGCTTCTCGTCCTCGACATCGACGGGACGGTGAGCAACAGCCGCCACGAGATCGAGGATGCCACGGTCGCGGCCGTTGCCCGCGTCCGCGCAGCCGGCATCGCCGTGCTCCTGGCCACCGGTCGGCGCTACCGCGACGCTCTCCCGGTGGCGGCCCGGCTGGGGGTCGAGGGGGCGCTGGTGACCGCGTCGGGGGCGCTGGTGAAGCGGACGGGCGATCACGCCACGCTCTTCCGGGCGACGTTCGATCCGGGGGCGTTGGCCGCGGTGCTCGCGCGGATCGAGGCCCGCGGGCTCGAGCCGATCCTCTACACCGACAGCTACGCCGAGGGCTTCGACTTCCACTGCCGGCGCCTCCCCGGCGGGGAGGGGGCGGAGCCACCGCGGGGCGTCGCCGAATATCTCGCCCGCAATCGTCATCTCGCCCGCATCGATCCGGCTCTCCACCAGCGGCCGCCAGCGGGGGTATTCGCCGCGTTCACGATGGGGGATCGCGACACGATGCACGACCTCGAGGCTGAGCTCGGCGCGGCAAGCCCAGGGCTGCTTTCGCTCCATGTCATCCGCAGTCCGCGGTACCGCGACTGGATGTGCGAGATCGCCCCGGCGGCGGTCACGAAGTGGAGTGGGGTGGCGGCGATCGCCGCGGCGGCCGGCATCCCCGCCTCCCAGATCTGCGCCGTCGGCGACGACGTCAACGACCTGCCGATGATCCGGGCCGCCGGCCTGGGAATCGCGATGGGCAACGCCAGGCCGGAAGTCCAGGCCGCCGCCGATCTCGTCGTCTCGAGCCACGACGAGGGGGGGATCGTTGACGTGGCCGCGCGGCTCGTTGACAGGTCCTGACGACGTCCGCGGAGCCGCGCGCCGGTGCCCCCTGCCACCGCGCCGGCAGGGGGGGTGGCCTGGGAAAGCGGCGGGGGCGGGGGGTGGCGCGAGCCGCGCCGCAGCCGGGCTGCGGTTGTCCCCGGCGGCGGCGGTCCCTACAAGTCGGTGTTCGCCCGACATCCCGGCATCGTTTTGCCACACCCCGCCCCCGGTCTCCGATGGAACCGAAAATCCACCGCCCGCAGGCGCAGTGCAGCCGCACCGGCCAGCCCTTCCAGCCGGGGGATGCCATCATCTCGACCCTCGTGCGCTCCCCCGAGGGACTGGTGCGCACCGACACCCTCGCGACGGCGTGGACCGGCGCAGCGGAAAAGTCGGTGGCGCGGTGGCGATCGACCTTCCCAAAGCCCGACGCGACCGGCGCCGTGCTCGCGCCGAACGACGTCCTCCTCGACATCATCGAGCAACTCCAGGGGCATCAGCCCGAGGCCCCGCTGCGGTATCTCCTCGCCCTCCAGCTCGTCCGTCGCCGCGTGCTCCGTTTCGTTGACCAGCCCACCCACGCTTCCGCCACCTCCGCAGGGCCTCCGCCGATCGGGGCCGAGCCGCTCCGGCTGGCGTGCCGGAAGCGCGACTGCGAATACCTTGTGCAGGTCGCCCCGCCGGAGCCTGCCACGGCCGCCGCTGTCGAAGCCAGGCTCGCTGCGCTCCTCTGGTCGGGAGACGCCGCATGAGCCCCCCCCGTCGACGATCGACCACGACGCCGCGGCAGGCCGGATCGCGGGGCTGTTTGTTGGCCCTCGTCGTCGTCGCGCTCGCCTCCACCGGCGCGACCTGTCCCAACGCCCTCCGCGGGTATCAGGTCGGGGTCATGCCGCTGCCGCGGGCCCTGCCGGAGCAGCCGACCCTCGAGCAAGTGATCGGCACGGTCCACGACAACACGCGCCGCGTGCGCAGCCTGATGGCCCCCCAGGCGGTCCTCTCGGTCCCCGGAGTCCCGCGGCTCTCGGCGCAGGTGGCCTGCGAGCCGCCGCGGCGCTTCCGGCTTCGTGCCCAGACGGCGATCACCGGCGGGGAGCTCGACATCGGCAGCAATGACGAGCTGTTTTGGCTGTGGATCCGCCGCCACGAACCGCCCGTAACGCTCTACTGCCGCCATGAAGACTACGCCAAATCGGCCGCCCGCAAGTTGATCCCGCTCCGCGCCGACTGGATGCCCGAACTGCTTGGTCTGGTTACCTTCCGGCCCGAGGACCAGCACGAAGGACCCGTGCCCCTGACCGACGGCCGAATCGAAATCCGCACCACGATGGCGGGGCCGGACGGGGCGATGCGCAAGTCGACCATCCTCGACGGCACCACGGGGCTCGTGCTCGAGCAGCACCTCTTCACGCCGACCGGCGAACGGCTGGCGAGCGTGCGGACCTCGAGGCACCGCGTTGATCCCCCCAGCGGCGCCGCGCTCCCCCGGCTCGTCGAGGTCTCCTGGCCGGCGTCGGGCGTGGAGTTCCAACTCGAACTGACGTCGATCACCACCAACATGGCCCCCGCCGATCCGGGGCAGCTCTGGCAGATGCCCTCCTACGAGGGCTTCCAGCCGATCGATCTGGCCGACCCGGCGGTGGTGATCAGTGGTCCGGCCGCCGGTGCAACCGCGCCGGCGCCGCCAGTCGCGCCAGCACCTCTCCTGCCGCCAGCGCCCTCTCCGCCGGCGGGCTTCTCTTCGCCCCCCCGGCCCTATGCCGGCTGATGGCGGCCGAGCGGTTCAGCCGGCGGCCCGGGGGCCGAGCGCTGTGGCCGGGGGTGGAGCCGAGGGCTGCCCGGGGGGGAGCGGCTGCCCCGCCTCGCGCATCTTCTGACGGGCCCGCGACAGCGCTGGCCCGATCGATCCCAGCGGGAGCCCTGTCAACCGGCTGATTTCACCGTAGCTGCGGGCCTCGAGATGGTGGAGGCGGATGAGCCGCGCCTCGTCGGCCTCCAGGCACCCCATCAGCCCCTCGATCTCCTCACGATCGGCGCGGCGATGCTCGGCATGCCGGTCGGCCGCCGGCTCGCCGGTTTTCGGGAGCTCGACCCGGACGACGTTGGCATCGGCGTGGGAGAGCATCCGCACCGCCGTCCGTCGGGCGATGACGGCAAGGTAGGTGGCAAGGCTCGAACGGCCGGCGAAACCGCGGAGCACCGCCGCGTTCTCTTTCAGGACCTCGACGAGAATCTCGGCGATCACGTCGTCCCGGTCGGCCGCGGAAAGTGCCAGTCGGCGCTGGCTGCAGGTGCGGTCGACGACATGATGAAAAAGCCCCGCGAACCGCTCGACGAAGCGATCCCAGGCGTGCGGAGCCCCCCGCAGGCAGTCCTCCACAAGCGCGGCATCGTCGGGGCTCCCTGGCCCGCTGGTCGCTCGGTTGGCACCCGGTCCGCTCACGGTGACGCCTCCAGGCGGCCTGCCTGCCCCGGCCTGACCCCTCCTCCGATCATACGGCGGCCGTTTCCGCCCTCCAATCGCAGTCCGTCACGACTCACGGAACAGACCAGGAAAAGCCGATTCGTTTCGTTGACAGGGTTTGTGGTTCGACCTACCATTCCGCGCAGTCGCCCCGCCTTCCCACCGCACTTCCATCTCCTGGAGATGACTCCATCATGACCCACGTCGTCGCCGAGCCCTGTTTCGCCTGCAAATACACCGACTGCGTCGTAGTGTGCCCCGTCGAGTGCTTCTACGAGGGGGACAAAATGATCTACATCCACCCCGACGAGTGCATCGACTGCGAGGCGTGCGTGCCCGAGTGCCCGGTCGAGGCGATTTTCCACGAAGACAACCTCCCGGCCGACTGGAAGGATTTCAAGGAACTGAATGCCGAGATGGCATCGCAGTGCCCGGTGATCACGGAAAAGAAAGACCCGCTGTGCTAAGTGCGGACCATCCGGTCCGCAGGTATTCGTGCGGACCATCCGGTCCGCAGGTGGGGGGGGGCGGGGCAGCGGCTGACGCCGCACCGCCCCGCAGGCCGCGAGGCATCGGCGGGGCCAAGCGGGGCCTTTGAGCCTCGCCTCAGTCCAAGCGGGGCCTTTGAGCCTCGCCCGCCTCACCGCAGGTCGACCGTCCAGTAGGCACTGTCGACGAAGCTCCGCCAACTCTCGTACTTCGGGTTGCCGAGCTTGATTGAGAGGAGGGGGCTGCGGCGCGGCTTCACCGGCTGGCGGATCAGTTGCATCCGCGCCTCGTGGGGCGTTCGTCCCCCCTTCCGCACATTGCAGGCCACGCACGCGCAGACGATGTTCTCCCAACTGGTGATCCCGCCACGGCTCCGCGGGACAACATGATCGAGCGACAGTTCGCTGGTCGGAAAGCCCCGGCCACAGTATTGGCACTGGTTGCCATCGCGGGCGAAGACGTTGCGGCGGTTGAACCGCAAGCCCTGCCGCGGACCGCGGTCACAATCGGTGAGGCGGATCACCCGCGGCGCTTGGAGGTCGAAACCGACCCCCCGCACCCAATCCTCGTCCGCTCCCTTAAAAGCCGAGCGGAGCTGCGACAACTCCCGCCACGACTCGAGTGAATGGGCTGCAAACCGCCCCTCCTCGACATGGACCACCTCGGCGAGTTGCCGGAAGAGGAGCGTGATCGCCCGGCGGACGTTCGTGACATGGACGGCCACGAAAGAGCGGTTGAGCACGAGGACGCTCAAGGCCAGCGACGACGGAGCAAGCGCGGACGCCCCGAAGGAGGCGCCCGAGACCGGCTGCGCGGTGTTCGCCATCCCGTACATCGGAATCCTGACGGATCGTGGGAAAATTGCGAGACGGAGAAAGTCTAGCAGGCCGGAAAAAAAGTGTCGCATTGCCCACCAGCGGCGGGCCGCACCGGTCCTGGGGAACCGCCGTCGGTGGCCTGCAAGTCCCTTGCCTTCGAGGGAGATTGCGGGCAGACTCTTTCCTAGGGCCGCCGGGCGCCACCGGAAGACTGCTCACCCCGAGAACGCACGATGCTCCACTACTCCTGCGACGCCTGCAAACGCCCCATCCACTCCCAAAACGACGTCCGGCACGTCGTGAAGATCGAGGTCTTTCCGGCAGTCGAGGATCTCCCGTCTTCCCCCACGGGCTTGACCGATGAGGCCGATCACCTCGACGCGATGCACGAGATCCTTGAGCGCATGGGGGACGACGATCTCCCTTTCGACGACGGCACGCGGTCGTTGCGCTTCGACCTCTGCGACGCCTGCCGGCAGCGGTTCGTGAAGAACCCCCTCGGATTCAAGACGGGCAAGCATTTCGACTTCAGCAACAACTAACCCTTCCCCCCCGCGGCGACGCCCCTCACCCCCGCGCCCCGGTCGGTGTCGCCAACGCCCCCAGCCGGAGGCCGCTGGCCCCGCGCCGGAGCCGGCGGAAAGCCCGGGCGGACTTCCCCGCCGCTGCCGAGCGCCGCGGTCAACACAGATTCGTTCCAAGGTTTTTGTTTTTCCCCCGCCCTGTCCTTCCTTCGGAGTCGATCCCCTC
Source organism: Candidatus Kuenenia stuttgartensis (assembly GCA_945865325.1). Lineage (GTDB taxonomy): Bacteria > Planctomycetota > Planctomycetia > Pirellulales > UBA1268 > QWOP01. The sequence continues at coordinate 44,755 of CAMBFA010000006.1, read as the reverse complement.
CATGGCTTCCAGCACCCTGTCGATCGCAGCGATCCCCGGAGACGGCACCGGCCCTGAAGTCACCGCCGAGGCGATCAAGGTGCTCGCCGCCGTGGCTGCGCAGGAAGGGATCTCGTACGACATCGAGATGCTCGACTGGGGTGGGGATCGCTACCTCCGAACCGGCGAAATCATCCCCGACGGGGGCCTCGACCTCCTCCGCGGCAAGGATGCGATTTTCCTCGGCGCCATCGGACACCCGGGCGTCAGCCCTGGCATCCTCGAGAAAGGGCTCCTTCTTGAGCTCCGTTTCAAGCTCGATCAATACATCAATCTCCGACCGGTGAAGCTTCTCCCCGGCGTGGAAACGCCGTTGGCGGGGCGCGGGCCGGCGGACATCGACTTCGTCGTCGTCCGCGAGAATACGGAGGATCTCTACTGTGGTGTCGGTGGCTATCTGAAGAAAGGGACGCCTGACGAGGTGGCGACGCAGTCGGCCGTCTACACGCGGAAGGGCTGCGAGCGCTGCATCCGCTGGGCCTTTGACTTCACCCGCCAGCGCAACAGCCCCAAGAAGACCCTCACGCTCGTCGCCAAGACGAACGTCCTCACCTACGGCCACGACCTGTGGTGGCGGACGTTCCAGGAGGTAGCGAAGGACTACCCCGACGTGAAAACCGACTACAACCACGTCGACGCCTGCTGCATGTGGATGGTGAAGAACCCCGACGCCTACGACGTGATCGTCACCACCAACATGTTCGGTGACATCATCACCGACCTCGGCGGCATCATCCAGGGGGGCATGGGCGTGGCGGCCGGCGCCAACCTCAATCCCGACGTCTCGGCGGCCGGGAAACGCGGTGTGAGCATGTTCGAACCGATGGGGGGAAGCGCCCCGAAGTACACCGGCACCAACAAGATCAATCCGATCGCCGCGATCAACGCCATGGCAATGCTCCTCGAGCACAACGGCCACCCGCGTGCCGCGGCGCGGATCGATCAGGCGGTGGCCCAAGTCACCGGCACCAAGATGTCGAGCCAGGCGGCCGGCCGGATGGGGCATGGCACGCGGGAGGTGGGGGATCTCGTCGTCGCGGCTCTGTGACCGCGCCGGCAGGGAGCGTCAGCCGAGGGGGACGCGCCGCCCCTCGGCTTGACTGACGGCGGCGGACTGCACCACCTGCATCGCCTGCAGCACCTCGTCGAGCCCGCTAGGGGGCCGAACGAGGCTCGTCACCTTGCGGTGGAATTGGAGGAGCATCTGCTCGCCGACGGAGCGGTCGGCATCGAGCGATTCCTGGTGCCGCCCCGCCGTGTCGAACCACACAAGGCCATTGGGGTGGTCGACGAAGGCGATCCCCTTCTCGCACGCCACCTGGAGAGCCGAGGGGGGCCTGAAGCCAACCGCCTCCTCCCAGCAGGCGGGAATGTAATAACCGCAGCTGATCTGGGCGATCGGCCCGTTTCCGGGCGTTCCTCCCGCCGTGAAGTCGAGGCTCATCATCTGGTAGTCGTCGATCTCGGCCCCCGGCGTCTCCGCGTGCCGCACCGCCACGACACTCGTCGGATCGGCCCCCGTGACGTACCGGCACCAGTCGACCAGTTCCATCAGATCGCGGGCCTCGCTGGCACGGTTTCGTGGCAGCACGGTGGCGGAGGGGGTGATCTGCGGAATGCGCCGGTGGCAGAAGAGCATCCGCGGTGCCCCGAGGCGCGTGGCGATGAGCTCCTTCAGCCGCATCGTCGCCGGCGCGTACCGGCGGGGGAGTTCGACCATGAAGGCGATCCCCGAGTGCTCGACCCGGCGACGGAGCACGTCGGCCTCGGCGGCATCGACCGGCAGGGAGGCCCCCGCGTAGACCGCCTTGCCGTGATCGCAGGCGGCGAGGATCGGGGCCACGCCGTACCACTGATCGGAGAGATAGAGGATCGCGTCGATGTCGTCGCGCGCGGCGAGCGCGCGGAATCCCTCCACCGCCACCGTCCCCAGTTCGCCGGCCGCCCTCCGCGCCAGGTGCGCGACCTGCTCGCAGATCCCCTGCACCTCGAAGCGGTCGGCAAGCGACCGCAGCGCCGGGAGGTGGCGCTTCTCCCAAAGGGGGCCGAGGCCGACGATGCCGACGCGGAGTTTCATCGCGGTGCCCCCGGCTCCGCGGCGGCTAATTCGTGATCGCGGTCGATCCCCTTGTTGGCGATGTCCTTGCGGCACCAAGCGCCGTCCCAGCGGATGCGACGCACGGCCGAGTAGGCCCGGAGCTTGGCCCGGGCGAGGCTCTCGCCGACGGCCGAGACGGCGAGCGTGCGCCCGCCGTTGTTCACCACCCCCTGGCCATCGGGGCCGGCGCGGGTCGCGGCATGGAAGACCTCGACTCCGTCGAGCGCCGCCGCTTCGCCGAGCCCCCGGATCGGCCGCCCCTTCTCGACCTCCCCCGGATACCCTTCCGAGGCCATCACGACGGTGACCGCGGCACCGGGCTTCCAGACCGGAGGATCGATCCCCTCGAGCTTCCGATCCACCGTCGCATCGATGATCTCCAGAAGGCTCGAATCGAGCAGCATCATCAGAGCCTCGCACTCCGGGTCTCCGAAGCGGGCGTTGAACTCGAGGACCTTCGGCCCTTGGGCCGTGAGCATCAACCCGGCGAACAACACCCCCTGAAAAGGAACGTGCGAGCGCCGCATCGCATGGATCGTCGGCACGAGGATCCGCGACTCGATCTCTGCCATCAGAGCGGCATCGACGAAGGGCGTCGGGCAGTAGGCTCCCATCCCCCCCGTGTTGGGTCCGAGATCGCCGTCGTGGGCCGCCTTGTGGTCCTGGAGCGGAGGGAGGGTGACGATCGTCCGTCCATCGGTGATCGCCATCACGCTCACCTCACGTCCGTCGAGCCGCTCCTCGACGAGGATCCCCTTGGCCGCCTCGGCAAACTGCGGATCCGCGGCGAGGGTGGCGACGGCGGCGATCGCCGCGGCTCGATCCGCACAGACAAACACCCCTTTTCCAGCCGCCAGGCCGTCCGCCTTTACCACGACCGGCATGTCCTCGCGGGCCTCGAGATATTCCTGGGCCCGCTTCGCCGAGCGGAATTCGCGGTACATGGCAGTGGGGACATCCCCCCGGTGGAGGATCTGTTTGCAGAACTTCTTGCTCCCCTCGATCTGGGCCGCCCGGGCGGTCGGGCCGAAGATCCTCAAGCCGGCCGCCTTGAAAGTATCGACGATCCCGGCCACGAGCGGGGCCTCCGGGCCGATGACGGTGACATCGACCGCCCGCGATCGGGCCAGCTCCACCAACCCCGGGATATCCCCCGGCTTCACGGCAACGTTTTCGCCGATCCGTGCCGTGCCCGCATTGCCCGGCGCAATGATCACTTCGGCACCATCGCCGGCAAGCTTCCAGGCCAGGGCATGCTCGCGACCACCGCTACCGACGACGAGGACGCGACGCGAGGGGCCTGCCACAGGGAACGATCCTTTCGGAAATAGGGAGAGGGCCGGAGACGATTCCGACCTTCGTCGCCGAGTCGTCAGGAGCGCGACTTCGCCGGAGGGGAGCAGACTACCGGAAGGGGGTCGCGATGCGAATCGACGCTCGGGTTCAGAGGAGAAAGAAGGCCAACTCCTTCATCCCCGGGTCTCCGCCAATTCCGCCCCACGCCCGCGGGTCGGGCGGACCAGCCGGCAGCCCCTCCCGAGCCCTCGCTCCGCCAGCGGGGAAAGGAAAGGTGGGAAACATGCGGGTGGGGCTGGATTCGCGGCCTCCGCGGCCTCCTCGAAGTTGACAGCCATAGCCCAGCCGATACAGTTGGAAGAGAGTTTGTGAAAAAAATCACAAACTCTCCCCAAGCCTTGTTTTCGTTGATTTTGGTCCCGATACGATGGCCCGTTCGCGGGCTTTCGCCGGTGTCCGGTCTACGAACGTTCGGCGAGGTTTTTAGTTGACGCGGTGATAGCAGTGCATACAAGCTGGGGCTCAACCCGGCCTGGGATTCGATCAGTCGGCGAAGTGTTCCCCGATCTGCGGCCCCGCAGGCTGCGTCCGCGACCGATCGGGGATGAGCGGCGACCTTGAGCGTTGAGGCAAGGCATGGCTGAAAACAAGAAAATGTCGACGGCTGAGATTCTCGCGGCGGCGAGGGCCGCCAAGGCGGCCAAGACCGAACCGCCCGCTGCGGTTGACGTGGCCCCTGCGGCCGACACGCCCGCCGCTGAAGCCCCGAAACCAGCCCCTTCCAAGCCCATTGCCAAGCCTGCCCCAGCGGCTGGGGGTAGGCCGAGCGTGGCTGAAATTATGGCTTTGGCTAGGGCGAAGAAAGAAGCAGAGCAGGGGGGAGGGGCGGCGGCTCCGGTCGAAAAACCGGTCCCTAAACCAGCCCCCGCGAAGGCCCCAACGCTGAAGGCCGATGGCGATAAACCCGCCGCCAAGTCTGCAGCGCCGAAAGTCCTCGCCCGCGACACGGCTAGCATCCTCGCGGCAGCCCGAACGGGGGCCAAGCCCGGCCCGGTGAGCAAGGCCGACGCGCCGACCCGGCCCGCCCCTGTGGCCGAGGTGGCAACTGTCGTTAAGGCACCCCCGGCCAAGTTGGCCGCCGCTCCGACCCTCCCGTCGAAGCCGATAAAAACGGTTGCGAAAAAGGGGGCTGATGCCGAGGCGGATCGGCGCGGTTTTCTCGAGATGGTACTCGGTTCGTTCATGGCAACCGGATTCACCGCCCTCTCGATGACCGGCGGGCTGTTCGGTCTGGGTTTGGCTCGGTTCATGTTCCCGAACGTCCTCGCCGAACCGCCGAGCCGGTTCAAGGTCGGCTTCCGGGAGGGCTTCCCGGCCGGCAAGGTGGAAACGAAATACGTCGCCCAGTACGGCGTCTGGGTCGTCAACAGCGACGTTGGCGGCCTACAGCAGATTTATGCCCTGAAAACCGTCTGCACCCACCTGGGCTGCACCCCGAACTGGCTTGAGGCAGAGCAGAAATTCAAGTGCCCCTGCCACGGCAGCGGGTTTTACAAAGACGGCGTTAACTTCGAGGGGCCGGCCCCGCGGCCGCTCGAGCGGTATGCGATCCGGATCTCCGACGACGGGCAACTCGAGGTCGACAAGGGGCGGACTTTCCACGAGGAGATCGGCCAGTGGGCCGACCCCGATTCGTACATCACCGTCTGACGTTTTCTCGGCCCGCAATCTCAGCGTCCCTCGCTTCCCCGCCATTTCCGCCCCCGACCTCCGGCAAACGTCCCATGGCCATCGGCGAAACGATCCGCAATTCCCAGATCTGGAAAAGCATCTTCCGGCATCCGATGCCCCTCGACCGGCGCAACCGGATCGTGGTGATGCTCACCAATTTTTTTCTTCACCTCCACCCGGTGTCGATCAAGAAGCAGGGAATTGCCCTCTCCTTCACTTGGTGCATGGGGGGGGTGACGTTCTTCCTGTTCCTCGTCGAGACGGTCACTGGCGTGCTGCTGATGTTCTACTACCGGCCGACGCTGGAGTGGGCCTACAACGACATCCTCGCCCTTCGCGATGTCACGAGCCTTGGTGTTTTGCGTGAGCTCCATCGCTGGGGGGCCCACGCCATGGTGATCACGACCTGGCTCCACATGTACCGGGTGTTTCTCACCGGGAGCTACAAGCCCCCGCGGGAGTTCAACTGGGTGATCGGCGTCATCCTCCTTCTCCTCACGCTTCTCCTCTCCTTTACTGGCTATCTCCTCCCCTGGGATCAATTGGCGATCTGGGCGATCACGGTCGGTTCGAATATGGCCCGGGCCTCGCCGCTGCTGGGGTACGAGGGGCCTGGTCAGCAACTGCTCACCATCGGCGGGATCGACATGATCACCGACGGCTCCGATGCTCGGTTCGGCCTCCTCGGTGCCCGGTTCGTCGGCGAGGAGACGCTCAACCGGTTTTACGTCCTTCATTGCATTGCGATCCCCTTAGCGGTCTCCCTGCTCTTGGCTATCCACTTCTGGCGCGTGCGAAAGGACGGCGGCATCAGCGGCCCGCTGTAGTATTACTTCCATGCATTCAAACGGACTGTTCCTCAAAGACGTAGCTGGATTCCTCGGGTCGTATTACGCCGGCCTGGCGATCATGAACGCCATCGCGGCGTTCTTTATCTGGAGACGGAAAAACCGGATCGGCGAAGCCGGGTTTTGGGCCTCTGTGGCCGCGGCTATGCTGGTCCTCGCCAGCTTGGCGATGTCGGGATCGGCGTCCTCGGTTCCCCACCTTCCGGAATCGCTCCGGAAACTCGTCAACACGCTCTCCGGGCCGGTGAACTACACCGCCGGAACGACGGCGCTGTTTGCGATCGCTTTCGTGTTCCGGAAGTTCTTCGTCAAGCCGATGGTCGCCTGGACGGTCTTCAATGCCGCTTTGCTCCTGATGGGGCTGGCGATGGCAGACGAGAACTTCGCGTCGATCGTCATGAAGCCCGACAACGTCCCGATCGTCGGGCTTGTCTTCCTCTTGGCGTTCTTCACCTGGGTAGCGACGAAGCAGGCAGTCGAGAACGACGAGCGGATCGCACAGGGGCTTCCGCCGTTGGAGAAGGAGAATGACGAGAAGGTCCTCGTCTGGCCAGATCTGGTCTACACCGAACTGATTTGCATGGTGGCGGTGTCGGCGTTCCTCCTCGCTTGGGCCCTCCTCCTTCCGGCTCCGCTCGAGGAACCCGCCTCAAGCGTCAAGACGCCGAATCCATCCAAGGCGCCGTGGTACTTCCTTGGGCTCCAGGAGATGCTCGTCTACTTCGATCCCTGGTACGCCGGGGTCGCCCTTCCGAGCATGGTGGTCTTCGGGCTCATGGCGATGCCCTACCTCGACTTTAACAAAAAGGGCAACGGCTACTACTCGATCAACGAGCGGAAGTTCGCCTATCTCACGTGGCAGTTTGGGTTTCTCGAACTGTGGATCATGCTCATCATCCTCGGCACGTTCCTGCGTGGCCCAAACTGGAACTTCTTCGGGCCGTTTGAGTTTTGGAGCCCGTATAAGGTCGAGGTTCTCAACAACGTCGATCTCCCGCAGATGTTCTGGGTGAATCTTCTCAATCGTCCGCTCCCTCGGGTCGCCGCCGACGCCCCGTGGTACGCCCAGATAGGGACGATCCTTCTCCGAGAGGCCCCGGGGCTGGTGGTCATGGCGGCGTACCTGTTCCTCCTGCCGCCACTCCTAGCCGTCACGGTGTTCCGTAAATACTTCGCGAAAATGGGTCTTATTCGCTACTTGGTGATGATCAATTTGATGCTGCTGATGCTCTCTTTGCCATTGAAGATGGTTCTCCGCTGGACGCTCAATCTGAAGTATCTCATCAGTATCCCGGAGTTTTCCCTCAACTTCTGACGCCGTCGGTCCCCAGCCGTCCGAATCGCGCGTCGACACCGCGGGCCCTACCTCCTTCCGAGCCGCTGCCATGCCTGCCACAGAAAAAACCTGGTACAGTCTGAAACTGCTGCACGTCGTCTTCGGCCTCACGGCGATCGTGTTGCTGCTCACGACGATCGCGATGCTCTCGGCCGACCACAACAGGCCCTGGAAGAAATACCAAAAGGGCTTCCGCGAGCTTGAGACGTGGTCGGCTTCGGCCCGGGTCGCGGAGGAAAGCTCCGACACCTACGCCACGAAGACGGCTGATCTCGAGGCGGCCCTCGCCGATGCCCGCCGCGCGGCCATCGCCCCGGCGCTGACGGCGACGTTTCTTGAGCGCGCCCGGACGGATGACGAAGACGCCGTTGCCGCTGATCTTGTCCAAATCGACGTCGATCGGCTGGTGTCGCAGACCGACCCCGGCGAGCGGCTGACAATCCGGGGCGACATGGTCGAGCGGATGCGCGACATCGCCAAGCGGGCGAAGTTCCGTGAGGACAACCTCGCCGGAAAGCTGAAGCTTCGGAAAGCGGAGTTCGACAAGTGCCGGGCCGACTACGAACTGGCCGTTGCCGAGGATGCGCCACAGGCGCGTCTCGACACCCTCGAAGCGATTGCCCAGGCGAAGAAGAAGGAGGTCGTCGAGGCCATCCAGGTCAATCAGGTCGCCAACACCCATCGCAAGGCCCTCGAATCGACGCTCCGCGACATCACGGCGGTCGAGGATGCCGCGGCTAAGAATCTCGCTGACCACCGCAACAAGGTCGGTCAGCTGGCAAAGACGCTCAAAGACCGGGCCCCAAACACCGGCAAGACGCTCCTCGAACTGCCGGTTCTGGATGCCTTCAACAGCCCGCTGCGGATTGACCAAATCTGGCTGCCGCAGCTGACGCTCAACAACAATTTTCGCGATGTCGCGCGCTTCGACCGGTGTGTTACCTGCCACAAGGGAATGGACAAGTCGCTCCCCGGTGCCGCCACCGAGCCGGCCTATTGCGAACAGGGCACCATCGCCATCGCCCTCCCCACAGCCGCCGAGCCAGGCGCTCCCACGGCGGCCGTTCAGGGGGATGGCAACGCCCAACTCGAGAAGCTCTACGGCTTCAACCTCGCCCCCAATGGTCTGTTCAACGCCGCTGATCCGACGGTCAGCTTCGTTGTCCCCGGATCGCCCGCGGCAGTGGCCGGCCTCATGGCGGGGGATGTCATCGCCGGCATCGACGGCGGCAAGACACTCGCGCGGCAGGCCGCTGTGTCGACGCTCGTCGGGTCTCCTGAGGGGGGCCGTCCGCTCCAACTCGCGATCCGACGCGGCGTCCCCCAACCCTACGCCACCCACCCTCGTCTCGATCTCTTTGTCGGGTCGACCAGCCCCCACCCGATGCAGACTTTCGGCTGCACGATCTGCCATCAGGGGCAAGGGAGCGCGACGAGCTTCAAGTGGTCCTCACACACCCCCGATTCGCCGGTTCAGGGGCACCAGTGGCATGACGAGCACGGGTGGTTCAACAACCATCACTGGATCCAGCCGATGCTCCCGAACCGGTTCGAGGAGTCAAGCTGCCTGAAGTGCCATCATGAGGTGGTTGATCTCGAACCCTCCGAGAGGTTTCCCGAGCCCCCCGCGCCGAAGGTGGTCGAGGGCTACCACCTGATCCGCCAGTACGGCTGCTACGGCTGTCACGAGATCAACGGCTACGCCGGCCCCGACAAGCGCATCGGCCCCGACATGCGAGTCACCCCGAACTTCCACGAGGTCGCCGAAGCGATCGCCACCGATCCAGGGCTGGAAGCCTTCGGTGCAGGGGTGAAGCGACTCGTTGAGGAGGTCCGCTCGAGCCCTGATGGCAGGCAGGCGCGGCAGCAACTCCGGGATCTCGTCGATCTCGACGCTGCCGACGGCGACGATGCCAAGCTCTCGGCCCGTTCTCACACGCTCGCCGCTCAGCTGAAGGACCCCGAGACCCCGGGCACGCTCCCCAAGGTCGGCCCGAGCCTCCGGCATGTCGCGGCCAAGGACAGCTTCGAATGGCTCTACGCTTGGCTGCGCAACCCGCAAGACTTTCGCCCATCGACGAAAATGCCCCGGTTCTTCGGGCTTTGGGAGCACCTCTCAGGGAAGAGCCTGGAAGAATCGCAGCGCTACGAGCCGATCGAGATCCGCTCGATGATTACCTATCTCCAGGGGGCCAGCGCCCCGTTTGAGTATGTCGCCCCGTGGGAGGGGATCACGTCGGCCCCCGACATCGAGCGCGGGAAGAAGGTCGTGCAGGTGCGCGGCTGCCTCGCCTGCCATCAGCATGGCGATTTCCCCGAAGCGAAGAGCACGCACGGGCCGAATCTCTCCCGAATCGGCGCCAAGGTGGCCTCCCACCCGCGCGGCCAGGAGTGGCTCTACAGCTGGCTCCGGGAACCGGCTCGCTACCACCCACGGACGATCATGCCGAACGTCCTCCTCGAGCCGGTCAAGCAGGCTGACGGCAGCGTCAGCGATCCGGCCGCCGATGCCACGGCCTACCTCCTGACTTCGACCGAAGACTGGAAAGCCACCGACATCCCTTCGGCCACCTCGCTCACCGATGCCGAGCGCACCGCCACCGAAGAACTGGCGCTGATGTATCTGAAGGAACGATTCCCCGAAGTCCGGGCGAAGAATGTCCTCCAGGACGGCCTCGGCGCTGAGATGGCCTCGATCCTCGGTGACGAGCGGATGCTCCTTGACGTTTCCGCGGCCAACCGCGATGCCAAACTCCTCGACTATGTCGGCAAGAAAACGATCGCCAAGCTTTCCTGCGCTGGTTGCCACGACATCCCCGGCTTCGAGGATTCCAAGGCGGCCGGAGCAGCGCTGGCCGACTGGGGGCGGAAAGAATCTTCGAAGATCGCCTTCGAGCAAGTCTCAAAGTTCGTCATGACCCAACTCGCCCATGGTCACGGCGGACATGCTGGTGCGGCTGGTCATGACGCCCATGACGCCCCGACCGACCATGCCCTCGGTGCCGCCGGCGACGGCCACGGTTCCGGCCATGACGGGAACGGTGAACCAAAGCCGGCCGACGGCCTCGACTCCGATCTGGCCTACGCCTCGGCAGATGAGGCCCACGTGTCGCCGGAATCGGTCGACCCCAATACCGGGTTCTTCCTCGAGAAACTCCTTGCCCACGAACGAGAGGGATTCCTCTGGCAGAAGCTCCGCGCGCCCCGCAGCTACGACTACAAGAAAGCAGAGAACAAGGGCTACAACGAACGCTACCGGATGCCGCAGTTCCCCTTCAATGATGCCCAGCGCGAAGCGGTGATGACGTTTGTGCTCGGGCTCGTCGCAGAGCCCCCGGCGCCGCAGTTCGTCTACGCGCCGACCGAGCGCGAGCAGGCCAGGCTCTCCGGGCTGAAAGTCGCCGAGCAATACAACTGCGGCGGCTGCCACACTCTCCAAATGGACCGGTGGGACGTCCGCTACCGCCCGGAGTCTCTCGGCGAGGGGCAGGAGCCGGTCGATTATCCGTTCCTCTCCCCGCACTTCGTTCCGGCCGAGGTGGCGACATCGCTCGTCACGGATCGTCAAGGACGCCGCCGGGCGACGCTCATCGGGATGCCCCAACTGAACCCCGAAACCGGGAAGCCCCAGTACGTTGACGAGGATGGCGTGGGCATCGAGGAGGATGATGCCGAGGCGGTTCCCCATCGTCCGTTCATGCTCTGGCACGACGTCCTCATCGACGGCGCTCCGCGAATCGTTGGTGGCCCGAATCTTGTCGTCCCCACCGACGCCATCGCCGCCGGCCGGCACTACCCGGCCCATGGCGGGGACCTGGCCCGGCTGCTCTTCCCGGTGGTGATCGCTGACGAAAGGGTGATCAATCCCAACGCCAAGGCTGACGATGCCTGGGGCTGGCTTCCTCCGCCGCTGGTAGGGGAGGGGAACAAAGTCCAGTCCGGCTGGCTCCACAAGTTTCTTCTGAATCCGGCGCCGATCAGGCCGGCGGCCGTGCTGCGGATGCCGAAGTTCAACTTCCAATCCTCCGAGGCGTCGGCACTCGTGAACTACTTCTCCGCTGTGGACGGTGCCGACTATCCGTATGTTTACGATCCCCGTCTCGACGAGAGCTCCGTCACGGTCGCCGAGGCGGCCCACCCGGGGCATCTGGATGGGGCGATGAAGATCGTCACCAACAACAACTACTGCGTGAAATGCCACCTCGTCGGTTCCTACGCTCCGGCGGGGAATCCCAAGGCGCTGGCGCCGCAACTCGAGGTTGTTCACGAGCGGCTCCGCCCCGGGTACGTTCACAACTGGATCGCCAACCCGAAGCGCTTCCTCCCCTACACGGGAATGCCGGTCAACATCCCATTCAACAACCCGGTCAGCCAAGACCTTTACCACGGCACGAGTGAGCAGCAGATCGACGCCCTGACCGATCTCCTTATGCACTACGACCGGTTCGCGAAGCAGAATCTCTCCCTCGAGGCCTATTTCAAGCAGCAGACCCCCGCGGACCCGGCCACCGCGCCATCCGCATCGCTCGAGCAGGCGCCGGCAGAACCGATTCCTGGCCCCTCCGACGACCCCGCGCCTACCATTCCCCCAGGAACCGGCAGCGTGACGCTGCTCGATCCGCAGCAACCCGCCATCGACCGCACGATCGCGGCCGCCGGCAGTGACTAGTCCCTCAACACCATCGATCCCGATCCGCCCCGGAGATACACGCATGCCCCGTCACGTTACGAGAGTCCGAGCTACCATTGGCGCCTCAGTCACTGCTGCTCTGCTCTTTGCCTCCCCGGCCGCCATCGCCGACGACTGGGGGACGATCAAGGGCCGCTTCAAGTTCGGCGGCACGGCCCCGACCGCGGCTGAACTGAAGGCCGACAAGGACGTCGAGGTTTGCGGGAAGCACAAACTGCTCAACGAGGAACTCGCCGTCGGTGCCGATGGCGGCATCGGAAATGTCGTCGTCTTCGTGCGCGACAAGGTGGCCAAGGTCCACCCCGATCTGGCCGGCAGCAAGGACGACGTCTTGTTGGACAACAAGGACTGCCGCTTCGAACCCCACGTGGCGTTCGTCCAGACCGGACAGACGCTGATCCTGAAGAACTCCGACACCGTCGGCCACAACAGTAATGTCGCCACCCTGAAGAATCCCCCTTCGAACAGCCTGATCGCCGCCGGCAGCGAATCGAAGCTGACGTTCAAGGTAGAGGAGGCGATTCCAGCCCAGGTGACCTGCAACATCCACCCCTGGATGAAGGCCTGGGTGCTCATACGTTCCAACCCGTACGGTGCCATATCGGCAGCCGATGGCAGCTTCGAGATCAAGAATCTGCCGGCCGGGGATATCGAGCTCCAGCTGTGGCATGAGAAGGCTGGCTACATTGGCGAGATGAGCGTGAAGGGGAAGGCGGAGAAGATCGCCAAGGGGCGAAAGAAAATCAAGGTTGCCGCCGGCGACAACGACCTCGGGGAGATGGTGCTCGATGCCAACCTGTTCAAGAAATAAGCGATCAGCTTGGACCGCAGACGTTCCGCTGGCAGCGCTCCGCCGTGGGCTGCTGCCCTCCCTCGGGCTCGGATTGATCTTCGTCGCGGTCGGGTCGGGCTGCAGCGACGGTCGGGTCCGCCAACCGGTGGTCGATGGGGGCGCCGTAGAGAAACTTCGTACCGAACTGGTGTCGTCGACCGCTGCTGCCGAAGGTGGGGAAGACGAGGGCGCCACCGGTATCGGCTGGGGAACCCTCAAGGGCAGGTTCGTGTTCGCGGGAACCCCGGCTGATGCCAAGGCGCTTTCTGTCGACAAGGACACCGAGGTCTGCTCGAAGGACGGCGGCAAACTTCTCGACCGCTCGCTCCTGGTTGACTCGTCGACCAAAGGGCTCGCCAACGTTGTCGTGTTCGTCCGTAAGTCGAGCCGCGTCAAAGAATCAGCTCCCGCCGACGCGCCCCTCGTCTTTGACCAAAAGCAGTGTGAATTCATCACGCCGGTATTCGCCGCCCGGGTCGGCCAAGAGATCGATGTCCACAACAGCGACCCGGTCGGCCACAACACGAACATCTCCGGGACAAGCTTCAATCAGCTGATTCCCGCCGGGAATGGCACGCTTTTCAAGCCGGCAGCCGAGACCGCGATGCCGACGGCGGTGACCTGCAACATCCACCCCTGGATGAAGGCCTACATCGTCTTCCGCAAGGACGGCTACGTGGGTGTCAGTGCCGCCGACGGGTCGTTCACGATCCCCGACCTGCCGGCGGGGGAGCTGCTCGAGTTTCAGGTTTGGCACGAACGGTCGACTGGCCCCAACCAGGCGCTGGGCTTGGCTCGGCCGGACTTGAATTGGACTCCGAAGGGTCGTTTCCAGGTCAAGATCGAAGCCGATGAGGTCAAGGACATCGGTACGCTTGAGGTTCCCGCCGCCGCCCTCGGCGGCTGATTGGTATCTTCCGCTCCCTCCATCCTACAGCCATGAACAACAATCCTGCCGACGTCCGCCATCCCCGGGGCCCGCGCCCGGTGTGGGGCATGAAGCTCTTGGTCTTGCTGGTCCTGCTGGTCATGTTCGCGGCGAGTGGCTGCGGGGCGACGCCCCCGGCCTGGTTCCGCCTCAACATGGTCGAGGCGACGAAGCAGAAACTGACGCCGGAGCAGGAGCGTCAGGTGGCGACGGTCATTAGCGCGATGTTCGGCACCCCCGATAATCCGGTCGCCCTTCCTGAGACGGGTCTTGACGAGGCGAAGCTGCGGCTCGCCGCCGGCCCGGTCCGCAGCGACATTGTCGGACGGAAGAATGGCCTCTACCGCGAACACTGTGCCCACTGTCACGGCGTCACCGGAGATGCCCTCGGACCGACCGCCGCCTTTCTCAATCCCTATCCTCGCGATTACCGCCCGGGGATCTTCAAGTTCAAGAGCACGGAGCGGGCCGACAAACCGACCCACGCCGATCTGACGCGGGTTCTGAAAAAGGGGATCCCCGGCACCTCGATGCCTTCGTTCGCGCTGTTGAGCGAAACCCAGATCGACGCCCTCGTCGAGTACGTCAAGTATCTCTCGATCCGCGGCGAAACGGAGATCGGACTGATTCGGGCCATCTTCGAGCTCGACGAGGAGGCGGAGGGGAAGCTCCCCGAAACCCGCGAGTTCCTCGTTGGTGAGAGGCTGGCCGAGGTCGTCGAAAAATGGAAGGCCGCCGACACCGCCCTCATCGATGTCCCGGAAATGCCGGCCGACATCGATCTCGTCGAGTCGATCGCAAAGGGGCGTGAACTGTTCTACGGCGACAAGGCGAACTGCGTGAAATGCCATGGCCCGACGGCGCTCGGCGACGGTCAGGCCAACGATTACGACGATTGGAACAAGTATGTCGTCGAATGGACGTCGAAAGAGGTCAACGGCGATGCGGATAAGCAGTGGGTCAATCGCGCCCACCGCGTTCTCGACGGGGATACCCTCGAGCCGAGGACGATCCAGCCCCGCAATCTCCGCCGGGGGATCTACCGCGGCGGACGCCGCCCGCTCGATCTCTACTACCGGATCCATGCCGGGATCAATGGCGCGCCGATGCCAGGAGCAAAGGGAACGGTTCCTCCGGAGGACATCTGGCACATCGTCAACTACGTCCAATCCCTTCCCTACGAACTCGACGGCGAGTTGGGGGCCGATCGGCCCATGGTCGCCCGTGATCGGTTTTGACCAATCCCCAAACGACTCACAACGATTTTCTTCCAGCCCTCCCTTTTGATGACCTCAATCAAGCCCCCATCCCAGCCAGCGGAGTAGACGGCCGTGGACCAAGACAAACGAGATCGGGATGCCGGTTCCGGAGGAAATCCCCCGGGCGATTCCTGGGTTAACGGTCTTCCGCAGGGGCGGCGGTGGAGCGGGATCGCCTGGAGCCTCTTGTTCCTCCTGGTGCCGGTCCTCGGGACAGCGACCTTCGTCATCGCCCCCTACTACAACCACTGGTTCCCCAAGGATGTCTCCGTCCACGGCCGATCAATTGACGACCTGTTTTATTTCATTCTCGTGCTGACCGGTGTCATTTTCCTGGCAACCGAACTGATCCTCTTTTGGTTCATGTGGAAGTACGACGCCGCCGCCTCGTCGAAGCCGGCCACCTACATCCACGGCAGCCATGCCCTCGAGGTGGTGTGGACGATCATTCCTGCGGCGACGATGCTCTTTCTCGCCATCTACCAGATGAACACCTGGGCCGACATCAAGATGCGGCGGCCGCGGATGTCCCCCTCGGCAGAGGTCGTGGCCCGGCAGTTCGAATGGCGGATTCGGTATCCGGGGCGCGACGAGACACTCGGGACGCCCGACGATCTGTTCATCGTCAATGATCTTCATGTTCCGGTTGACGAGGATTTCCTCATCCAACTCAAAAGCATGGACGTCCTCCACAGCTTCTTCCTCCCGAACTTGCGCATGAAGCAGGACGCCGTCCCCGGTATGAAGCAACCGGTGTGGTTCAAGGCGACAGAGACCGGGACCTACGACATCGTCTGTGCCGAAGTCTGCGGTTGGGGGCATTATAAGATGAAGGGACGGGTGACGATCGAGTCGCGGGCCGACTTCGACCGCTGGCTGGCCCGGATCGAGGCCGAGCAAAAAGCGACCCAGCGCGGCCCGGATGAGATCCCCATAGCCGCCGCCGACTGACCCCCTCCAACTCCATTCGCACACTTTTTTCCCTCCACCATTCACAGCCCCCCGCCATCGAGCAATCCCGTTCGGGCGAGTTTTCCAGAGGCCAACACCGATGAGCACCGTCACCCAACCGCACGCTCCGTCGCCGGCAACCGCGCCCCACGATCCCCGCGCGCCCCACGATCAGGCAGTGCCCCAACGATCGATGTCGCTGTCGACGTTCCTCTCGACCTATGTGTTCTCGAAGGATCACAAGGTCATCGGGCTGCAGTTCCTGTTCTCAACCCTCGTCTGGTTTCTCATCGGCGGGCTCCTCGCACTGGCCGTCCGCTGGCAGGTGGCTTGGCCGTGGTCCGATGTTCCGGTGCTCGGCAAGCTCTTCGCCCAGCAGGGGGGGCAGATGGCGCCCGAGTTCTACACCATGCTGTTCACGATGCACGCGACGGTGATGATCTTCCTGGTCATCATCCCGATTCTGGCGGGAGCCTTCGGCAACTTCCTGATCCCGCTCATGATCGGCGCCGATGACATGGCCTTCCCGACGCTCAACATGCTGAGCTACTGGTTCATGTGGCCGGCGTTCTTCTTCTTCGGCGTCAGTTTCTTCGTCGAAGGGGGAGCGGCCGCGGGGGGCTGGACGAGCTATCCGCCACTGTCGACGAGCACCGTTTCGGCCCCGGGCAGCGGGATGGGGCAGACGCTCTGGCTCCTCGGCCTGACAATGGTCGGGGTGTCGTCGATGCTCGGGAGCGTCAACTACATGACGACGATCATCCTCATGCGGGCCCCGGGGATGACGATGTTCCGCCTCCCGATGACAATCTGGGCGATGTTCATCACCGCGATCCTCCAGGCTTTCGCCCTCCCGGTGCTAACGGCCGCCGGGTTTATGCAACTCACCGACCGCCTCATCGGGACGGGGTTCTTCAGCCCCGAGGGGAACATCATCAACAACGCCATGTCGGGCGCCGGCGGCGGCCAGCCGATCCTCTGGCAGCACCTCTTCTGGTTCTACAGCCATCCGGCGGTCTACATCATGATCCTGCCGGCGATGGGGATGGTTTCAGACATCCTCACGACCTTCGCCCGCAAGCCGCTGTTCGGCTACCGGCCGATGGTCTATTCGATCGCGGGAATCGCTGGCCTCGGATTCATTGTCTGGGGTCACCACATGTTCATCTCCGGGATGAACCCGGCCCTCGGCATCACCTTCATGGTGGCGACGATGATGATCGCGCTCCCCAGCGCCGTGAAGACCTTCAACTGGCTCGGCACGATCTGGGGGGGGCGGATCCACTACACCACGGCGATGCTGTTCGCGATCTCGTTCGTCTCGATGTTCATCATCGGCGGACTGTCGGGGATCTTCATGGCGGCCACGCCGGTCGACATCTTCATCCATGACACCTACTTCATTGTCGCCCACT
This sequence comes from Candidatus Kuenenia stuttgartensis, assembly GCA_945865325.1. Classification (GTDB taxonomy): domain Bacteria; phylum Planctomycetota; class Planctomycetia; order Pirellulales; family UBA1268; genus QWOP01. Next base: position 27,332 of record CAMBFA010000006.1, on the reverse strand, counting down.
TCCACTACGTTCTCTTCGCCGGCACGGCGATGGGGGTGTGGGCCGGGATCTACTACTGGTTCCCGAAGATGTTCGGTCGGACGATGAACGAGTTCTGGGGGAAGGTCCACTTCTTCCTCACGTTCACCTTCTTGAACGGCACCTTCTTCACGATGCACATCCTCGGTGCGGTCGGCTTCCCCCGGCGCCTCGCCGATGCCTACCACTACGAGACGTTCCACCACCTTCAGCCCCTCAACGCCTTCATGACGTGGTGTGCCATCGGGATGGTGACCTCGCAGATCGTCTTCGCCATCAACTTCTTTTGGAGCATGTTCCGCGGCCCCATCGCTGGTCGGAATCCCTGGAACGCCAACACGCTTGAGTGGACCGCGCCGAGCCCCCCGGGCCACGGCAACTTCGACTTCCAACCGGTCGTCTACCGCGGCCCCTACGAGTACTCCGTGCCGGGCTGCGAGAAGGATTACCTCATGCAGACCGATCCCCCCCATCCCGCGGAAGCGGCGGCCGCTGCGGCCGCCCACGCCTGATCGATTCCCCGACAGAGCGTGACGGTACTGTCCATGGCCAGCGCCCCCATCGGCTCCCCATCTACTGTGCGGTCGACGGTCAACGGACCGGCGATCGTCGCATGGATCCTCGTTGCTACGACGGCGCTCCTGCTCTCCTTCGGGGCCCTCGTGACCACGTACGACGCGGCGATGGCCGTGCCCGATTGGCCGGCGACCTTTGGCCACAACATGTTCCTCTACCCGCTCGGGGAGTGGTTCTGGGGGCCGTGGGACCTGTTCCTCGAGCATGGCCACCGGCTCCTCGGGGCGACCGTTGGGATGCTCTCGCTGCTCCTGGCGGCGATCCTCTTTCGCCGGCCCGCCTCGCCGGCGCTGCGCTGGCTCGTGATCGCGGCGATGGTGCTTGTCGTCGTGCAGGGGGCCCTCGGTGGTCTCCGCGTCATCCTCGACGACAAGACGGTCGCCAAGGTCCATGCCTGCACTGGTCCCCTGTTCTTTGCCGTCGCCACGGCGATCGCCGTTCTGGCCGGTCGCCGGGGCAGGGGAGACTCGTCGGGGCCCGCGACCGACCGAAGCGATGCGGTCGGGCGTGATTCCTTCGTAGCGGTTGGCCCGCTGACGCTCTCCCTGCCGTCGTGGGCGGTGGGGGCTTCGTTGCCGACGGCCCTGGCGGTAGCGGCCTACCTCCAACTGGTCGCCGGGGCCCAACTGCGTCACGCCGATGCAACCCTGGCCGCCTCGACGTTCCGCTGGATGGTAGCGATTCATCTGGCCGGCGCCGCGGTGGTGACGGTGCTCGCGGCGCTGACGGTCATCGCCTGGCAGCCGCATGAATCGCGAACGGCCCGACGCTGGTCGTTGGCAATCCTCGCGATGGTGGGGGGGCAACTTCTCCTCGGGGGAGGCGCCTGGCTTTTCACCTGGGGCCTGCCCGCCTGGCTCCAAGAAGCCTGGGCGCCGGCCGAAGCGATTCTCGCCCGCAGCCCGCGCGGTGCCGCCGTGATCACCGGGCATGTCATCCTCGGGATGATGATCCTCGGGGCGGCGGTCGTCCTCGCCCTGGAGTGGGGTGGCGCAGAGCGGCTCGAGCAGATCGCTCGAACGGGGATCAGGGGCGGCGGTCGCCGACTCCATGGCCCGCAGGCGCGGCTCGTTCCCGGGGCTGTCACCGTTCGCCCCAGATCCGAGCGAGGTGCCCGATGAACGCCCCTTTCCAGACGATTCCGATGGCCTCCGAGCCGTCGCTCTCCCCGTCGGCCGGCGCCGTCGCTTCCACGGCGGCCGACATCTCCCGGCTCGTCCGCCCGCGGATCGCCGTCATGGTTCTCGCCACCGTCGCCACAGCGGCGTGGCTGACCGCCGGGCGGGCCCTCGATGGAGCGGGCCTGGTCGTCGTTCTCCTCGGCACCCTCCTCGTGGCGGCCAGCTCGAGCATCGCCAACCAGATCGTCGAGCGGCACACCGACCGGCTCATGCCGCGCACCGCCGCCCGTCCGCTCGCGACCGGAAGGCTGGGAGTCCGCGACGCTTGGATTTTTTCGGCGGGGCTCCTTCTCGTTGGGCTCGTGATCACCGTGGCCGGAGGGGGATGGGCCACCAGCGCCGCGTCGCTTTCGACCTGGTTGCTCTATGTCCTGGTCTACACGCCGCTGAAGCGCGTGACCCCGCTGAACACCGCCGTCGGCGCCGTCGCCGGGGCCCTTCCGGTGGCGATCGGGTGGTTTGCTGCCGGCGGGCCGGGGCGACTCCAGGCGGGCGATGCCGCCGGCGGGATCGCTGCCGGAGCGCTCGCCACGGTGCTCTACCTGTGGCAGTTTCCCCACTTCATGGCGATCGCCTGGCTGTACCGTAAGCAGTATTCCGATGCCGGGCTGCGGATGCTCACCGTCGTCGATCCGGGAGGGCTGAGGGCCGCGGGGCAGGCGCTGGCGGCGGCCCTGGCGATGGTGCCGGTGAGCCTCCTGTTAGCCGTTCCGTCGGCAAGCGTCTGGATGTTCCTCGTGGCGGCGGTCGCCTCGGTCGCCTACGTGGCGGCGACGATCCGCTTCGCGGTGGCCCGCGACGACCCCTCCGCCCGCGGTCTGCTCCTCGTGTCGCTCGCGTCACTCGCCGTCATCCTCGTCGCCGCGATCGTTTGCGGCGGCCCCCTCTCCTGACTTCACGACCACGCCCCCGCCGCGTCGCCGACACGCCCCCTCAACCATCCAGACACGCCCATGAATGCCTCCGCCCCTTCGATCCCCCACGGCCACGACGATCGCGATGCCCATGGGCACGACGACCACGGCGGTGGCCACGGTCACATCGTTCTTCAGTACCAGCCGGGGCTGCCCCTCTCGAAGGGAAAGCTCATCATGTGGCTGTTCCTCTCGACCGAGATCATGTTCTTCGCCGCTCTCCTCGGCAGCTACGTCGTGCTCCGGTTCGGTGCCGCCGTCTGGCCGAAGCCCCACCATGTCCACTTGAGTGAACCGATCGGCGCCTTCAATACATTTGTGCTCATCTGCTCGAGCGTGACGATCGTTCTCGCTCTCGAAGCGGCGAAGGCCAACAAGGTGTCGATGGCGAAGAACTGGATGATCGCCACGCTCCTCCTCGGCAGCCTGTTTCTGGGCATCAAGGGCTACGAATACTCGGCGAAGTTCTCGCACGGCATCTATCCGTCCCAACCGCACAGCCGGATCTATGAGAAGCCCGATCTCTACTACGGCTCGGCCGTCCGCGCCCGTCTCGACGAACTGCGGAAGGTTCCCCTCGGCCTCGTGCCGGCGGGATTGCGGGAAGCGGCCGACAGCTCCGCGGAGGCGGGGGGCACCGTCGATCTTCTCAAGCGGCTCGACGAAGCGCCGGCGGAGAAACTTTCAGCGGAGCAGCAGACGGGCCGCGGCCGACTCCAAAAGGTGCAGAAAATGCTGACCAACCCCGGTCAGCAGCCGTTCGATCTGGCGGTCGTCGCCGACCAGATCATGCCGCTGCCGTCGGAAGGGACGGGGAGCCACGGCGGCCATGCCTCGGGGCTCAACGACGCCTTCCCCTGGCTCCGTCTGCCGGCGGTGATCCCCGGGGGGAACATGTGGGCTAGCACCTACTTCCTCCTCACCGGTTTCCACGCGATCCACGTCGCCGTCGGCCTTCTCGTGTTTGCGATCCTCCTCACCTACCGGCTCGACCGCAAACGCGCCGGGATGATCGAGAACGCCGGCCTTTATTGGCACTTCGTCGACCTCGTCTGGATCTTCCTCTTCCCGCTCCTCTATCTGTTCTGAAATCCGCCGCAGACGCTCCCCGCGTCGCGGTTCACCGCCATCTGAGCCCGAGGTTTCCATGTCACCCACCTCCCCCGCCGACTCCCACGGACCGATCACGCGGGTCGGCGCCCCGCTATCCACCGTGGCCCACGATCACGACTCGGGCCACGACGACCATGGTGATGACCATGGCTCCCACGGGGGCATCGGCCAGTATCTTGCCGTCTTCGCCGCCCTCTGCCTGCTGACGACGATGTCGTTCCTCACCTACTCGTCGGTCTGGCCATGGCGCGACCAGCCGCATGTCGGGTGGGCGTTCATGATGGCGGTGTCGTGCACGAAGGCGATGCTCGTCGTGCTCTTCTTCATGCACGTGCTGTGGGAGGCGAACTGGAAGTTCGTCCTCACGATCCCCGCGGCGATGATGGCGATCTTCCTGGCGCTGATGCTCGTCCCCGACGTCGGCCTGCGGAACCGGATGGTGGCCCAAGAGCGCCTCCTGCACATGGCCCGCCCCAGCGATCTCCTCCTCATGGAGAGGGCCGCTGAAGCACAAGTACTCGCCGATCCGGCCGCCCATTGAACGCTTTCCTTCCCACCCGAAATCCGATGCCGCGTGTGACTGCCCCTGCCATGTCGCCCCGCCCCGCCGCGGCCGGCAGCCACGCCTCCCGACCGCCCTCCCTCGCGCTGGTCGTCGGCGCGGCGTTCTTCTTGTCGGGCGGTGGCCTGGCGCTCTGCGGCCTGGCGGGCTGCGGCTCGCCGCGTCGTCTGCCGATATCGGCCCAGCGGCCCTCTGATGAGCCCGAACCGGTGCCGGCGGTGTTGGAGGAGCCGGGAGAGCAGGCGCGGCCGTTTGTCCTCACCGATCAGGCCGGCGAGGTGTTTGACTCCCAGTCGCTGGCCGGGAAGGTGTGGGTGGGGAGCGTCTTTTTCGCCAACTGCCCGGGCCCCTGCTTCCGCGAGAACCAGGCGCTGGCCGACATGCTCCGGGAGATCGACTCCCCCGATCTCCGAGTCGTCAGCCTCACGTGCGATCCCGAAAACGACACCCCGGAAGTGCTGCGGCGCTATGCCGAGCGCTTCGACGCTGACACGAGTCGGTGGAAGTTCCTCACCGGCGACATGGAGACGATCAAGACGATCGCGAACCAGAGCTTCCGACTGCCGGCCGAAGTCGGCGTCCACTCCGAACGGGGCGTGGTGTTCGACCGGCAGGGGCGCCTCCGCGGCGGTTACCACCTCCTCCAAGCCGATCGTGTCGACCTGCTCAAAAAACTGGTCCGCGAGGTCCTCGACGAACCGGCCGACGATCAGCCGTCGGCGACTCCCGCTGCGGACACGCCGTTGGCCCCCTCGATCCCAGCGGGGGCCGACCGATGACTCCCACGTTCCTGGCGATCCATCCGCTTGCCACTACCAACGCCGTTCTTAATGCGCTCTCGACGGTGCTTCTCGTCGTCGGTTGGATCGCCATCCGCCAACGCAACTGGCGGGCCCACCGGGCCGCGATGGTGGCGGCGTTCCTCGTCTCGACGGTGTTCCTCGTCTGCTACCTCGCCTACCACTGGCTCGTCGGGCATGTGCCGTTCACCGGCCATGGAACGGTGCGGGTGGTCTATTTCGTGATTCTCATTTCCCACATTCTCCTGGCTGGAACCGTTCCCTTCCTCGCCCTGCGGATGTTTTTCCTCGCCTTCCGCGGTCGTCTCGATGCCCATCGGCGCCTGGGGCGGATCGCCCTGCCGATCTGGCTCTACGTCAGCGTCACCGGTGTCATCATCTACGCCATGCTCTACCACCTTTATCCGCAGATCGATGTTCCCCAGACCCAGCGATCCGGGGAGGGCCCGGACCGGATCACCGCCGGGGACACAGCCGTTCGCTAGCAGGCTGTCGATCGTGTGCGCCGCCGCTGGATGCGGCGGCTGTCGGCCCAGGAAAACCGCAGCGTTTTCTCTGTGCGACCACGTCGAAAATCCTCCGGGCGACCACGTCGAAAATCCTCCGGGCGACCACGTCAAAAAAGGTCAGCGATGACTTTTCCAAAGGAGAGCTAGAATGGAGCGAGGAGAACCGACCATGTCCCAGCCATACCCGAGTGTCGATTCACGCCGGGGCGGGATCACCGACCCGATCCCGCGGTTTCTGCGTGTTCGGTCTCGGCTGCTGGCAAGCTTTCGGCCAACGGCGGACTGGGCTGGAATCGTGGTCATCCTCCTGCTCGTCCTCGTCGCCGGAGAGGCGTTGGGGTGCCCAACCTGCAAGGATGGCGTGGCCGAGTCCGATCCCGAGGGGATGAATCTCGCCCGCGGCTACTTCTACAGCATCCTCATCATGCTCGCGATGCCCTTCACCCTCGCCGGTTCCTTCGGGGCCTATGTGTGGCGGGAGATGCGTCGTCAGGAGAGGGACCGTCTCGAGGGGCACGACACCGCGACCACCCCCACCGACGCCGCGTCGACGGATTGAGCGGCGCCGGGCGGCCTCCTTCCTTCGCGAACTTCCGCGAATCGAACGGAGCCTGACCGGCAGCCGTGCGGGAGAAGTTCATGGATTTATCCCCCACGGAATCACCCCCTCGTCGCCGGCCGCGGAACTGGCATTCCAGGACCGAGCAGTTCCGGCTGTTCTGGATCCTCGTTCCGCTTGTGTTTGTGACGGCCTGGGTGGAACGAGCCTGGTGGAGCCCAACGCCAACCGCCCCCCAGGCATCGATCGACACGATCTTGAGCCGCGGTCCGCTGACCAGGACGATCGAAGACGGGGTGACCATCGAAGGGGAGGTTGGCGGCGGGGGGGCGCCCGCCGAACTAACCCCGCCCCCACCCGCCACCCCGCCCCCACCCGCCACCCCGCCCCCACCGGCCGCCACGGTCCGCGATGCTGCGGAAACGTTGGCCGACGCGGCCGACCTGGCCCTTGTCCGCGACGACACGGTCTTCCGCTCCGCCGATCAACAGGCCTGGTTCGCGATCTGGAAACGCCTTCAGGAGGAGGCGGCGGCCGGGTCGCCCCCGCGCGGCCGGGAGGTGACCTTCGCCCAACTCTTCGGTCAGCCGCGGAGCTTCCGTGGCCGCCGCGTCCGGGTCGCTGGTACGATCCGACGACTCCAGGAGGTCGCGGCACCGACCAACGCCCTCGGGATCGCCACCTATTGGCAGGCGTGGCTCGAACCGGCCGGCGGCCCAGCAGCACCGATCGTTGTCTACTTTCTCGATCTCCCCCCCGGCATACCGGCCGGCATGCGGGTGGAGATTCCGGCGGTCGTCGACGGGGTGTTCTTCAAGCGCTGGGCTTATCAGGCCTCCGACGCCATCCGCCTCGCGCCGCTCCTGATGGCGACGGAGCCACAACTTTCCCCCCGGATTACGAGCGGACGGGGACAGACCCCGGTCGTCGGCTGGGCGCTGGTGTCGATCGGCGGACTCCTCGCCACGACCTGGCTCGCCCTCCGCTACGCCGCGACCTCGCAGGCTCCCAAGCGCCATCATCCGGAACTTCTCGATGCCGACTTCCGCGGTGTCACCACCACCGACCCGAGGGAGGCCCTCGGCAGGCTCGCCACGATCGAGGACGGGGCCGGCGACAGGGAGCCCCATCGATGAATCCACGCCCGTCGATCCGCGTCGCCGTCGCCCTGGCCGTGATCCTCCTGGGAGGGCTCAATCCCGCGGCCGCGGTCGACCCCGTGGCCCGCGCCACCGGAACCCCACTGGCCCGGTATCTCGAGACCTTCGCGCTCGATCGGGAGGCCCGCGAGATCCTCGATCCGGGGCTCGGATGGGGGGACGACCAGACGGCGCTGGTGATCCGCGTGCTGCTGCGGATCATGCTCGCGCCGCCGGAGTTCCTCGAGGCCTGGCGCGACGAGGCGGTACCGCTGGCCGCGCTCGCCACGCCGCCGGAAGACCGTTTCGTTCATCTCCGCGGGAGCGCCGTTTTCGTGGCGGAGGTCATGCTCCCCGAAGCGGTCACGACCCCCACCGGACGGCGCTGGATCGATCTGGTCCGGATCCGCACCGACGGAGGGGAGTTCATCGACGTCGTCACCGACGCCGCTCCGCGGGCCTGGAGGCGCTCCCGCGACCTCGACGAACCAGCCGAGGTGTTCGGCCTGCCGGTGGCCGCTGGGATCGGGCCGATCCCGGCGCCGCCGCCCGACGGCACCCCTTGGCCGTCGGCACCGCCGGCCCGGCTCCTCGTGGCAGCCCGCGTCGCATGGCATCCAGCCGAGCTTCCCGGTTCGGCAGGGATGGACATGGGATTGCTCGACGCGGTGGTCGACGGCCAAAAGCTGACGGGCGCCGAGTCCGACGCGTTCTATGCCCTTCTCGCCGCAGCCGGCAGGGCGGGGGAGGGGGCCATCGCTTCGGCTGCCGGCCCCCCGGCCCCGTTGATTCGCCTCATCGATCCGGCCGAGCAGTGGTTCGAACACCATCGCGGCGCGCCGATCGCCTTCGATGGCCTCGCCCTCCGTGCCACCCGGATCGAGATCGACGATCCGCTGCGCCAGAGGGAGACTGGCATCGATCACTACTGGGAAGTGTTCGTGTTTGTGAACACGCCGCTGATCAGCGTCGGGGGAAAGGCCCAGGACCGCTACCCGGTGGTCTGCTGCCTCCGTTCGCTGCCTCCCGGCATGCCGACCGGCCCGACGATCAGCGCGCCGGTCCGCGTGGCTGGATTCGCCCTCAAGTCGTACGCGTATCCGCTCCCCAAAGGGGATGGCACCGAGCTCCGCCGCGAGGCGCCGCTGCTGATCGGCGCGGATCTCCAGTGGCGGCGGCAGGCCGCGCCGGCGTCGGGAGGGGCGATGTCGTCGGTGTTGGTCGGGCTGACGGCCATGGTCGTAGCCGGCGTGGCTCTGGCCCTGTGGGCCGGCCGACGCGATGCCCGGAAGCGGGTGCAAAACCGGCGGGCGGCGCTCCCTGACCGCTTCACCCCACCCGGTGCAGCCTAGCCGGCACCGGATCAAGTCAAGGGCCCCGCTGCCGGTCCGGCCCGGCCTGGCGCCGGCCCCCTTGTCACCTGGGCCCGCGGCGGGGAAAAAGGTGTTTTCCCTCTTTCATCGATCCCATCCATCGTCCTTCCTCGCCCCCCAGGAATCACCCCCGCCATGCGACGCGCGAAGATCTCCATCATCGGTGCCGGTAACGTCGGAGCCACCACGGCCCACTGGTGCGCCGCCGCCGAACTCGGAGACGTCGTCCTTCTCGACATCCCGGCAACCGAGGGGATGCCCGCCGGCAAGGCCCTCGATCTTTTCCAGGCCGCGCCGATCATGGGCTTCGACGCCCGGCTGACGGGCACGACCGACTGGGCCGACACCGCCGGCAGCGATGTCGTCGTCGTCACGGCCGGCATCGCCCGCAAGCCGGGCATGAGCCGTGACGATCTCCTCTCGACGAACGCCAAGATCGTCGGCGATGTCGCCGCGCGGATCCGTGACACCAGCCCCCAGGCCGTTGTGATCGTCGTCAGCAATCCGCTCGACGCCATGGTCCAGCGGACCTTCCAGGTCACCGGCTTCCCGCCGCAGCGGGTGATCGGACAGGCCGGCATCCTCGACACGGCCCGGTTCCGCGCCTTCCTCGCGATGGAGCTTGGCGTCAGCGTCGAGGACATCTCGGCGATGCTCCTCGGCGGTCATGGCGACACGATGGTGCCGATCCCCAGCTGCACCAGCGTCGGTGGGATCCCGGTGACGCAGCTGATCCCGGCCGACCGCCTCGAGTCGATCATCACCCGAACTCGCAACGGCGGTGCCGAAATTGTCGCCCTCCTCAAGACCGGCAGCGCCTACTACGCCCCCGCCGCCGCCACCGCCCAGATGGTCGAAGCGGTCGTCCGCGACAAGAAGCGGCTCGTCCCCTGCGCTGCCTACTGCGACAAGGAGTACGGTGTCGGCGGGTATTTCGTCGGCGTGCCGGTGATCCTCGGATCGGCCGGTATCGAGAAGATCATCGAGTTGGATCTGCTCGCCGGGGAACGCGCCGCGTTCGACAAGAGCATCGCGGCCGTCAAGGAGCTTGTCAGCGTCATGAACCGGCTCTCGGCGTGAGCCGAGCGCCGGCAAGCTGTGGATAAAGTGCCGGCCCGACCGGACGACGCGGTCGCGATTGCGCCCCCCAGCCTGCCGCATCGCCGTATCCCGCCCCGCCCGCCGCGCCGCGGGCAGCGGGATACGGCCCTTGGGCGAGATTTAAGGCCCCGGAAAGGCTCCAGCCCCACCAACGGGTCGGTCCATGAGGGGGACGCGGTCCGGCGGCGAGTCTGCCGTTGAAGCGACGGTGGGAGTTCCGCTAGAACCCCCCCGATTCCGCGTTCGCCACGGGGGCTTCCCCACCCCGTGAAGACCGGATCGTCCCCACCTGAGGTGCTGCATGCGTCCCCGCCTCCCCGCCCGCACGATCCCGGCCGAACCGCAGTTTCACGGGGAGCCGAACTTCGCTCCCACGCACAGCGCGATCCCGGCGACGTTCCCGACGACACGGTCCGTCCGCCCGCGCCCGGCGGCAGCTGGGGAAGGGAGCGCCTCCACACCGACATCGATCGGCACAGAGGGAATGTTCGTCCCCACCGGGTATGAGCCGGGGTACGCCTATCCGCTCCTCGTCTGGCTGCCCGACGCGCATCGGCCGCGGTTCGATTTGGGACGGACGATGAGCCGCGTCAGTCTCCGCAATCACGTGGCCGTAGAACCGCGCCGCCCTGACAGCCCGAATGCCGACGGCGAGGCGCTCGTCTGGCAGGCGATCGATCGGGTCCGCGACCGCGTCTCGATTCATCCGCGGCGGATCTTCCTCGTCGGCCAAGGGAGCGGTGGCACGGAGGCATTCCGGATCGCCTGCCGCCATGCCAGCGCGTTCGCCGGCGTCGTCTCGATCGGGGGGCCCTTTCCGCTCCACGAAGGCCTGTTCGGACGCCTCGAGGAGGTCCGTCGGCTGCCGATGCTGTTGTGCTGCCATCGCCAGGCGCCCGCCGAGGTCGTCGGCCCAACCGACCCGACCCTGCGGTTGTTTCATGCCGCCGGGGCGATGCTCGCGATGCGGATCTATCCGGGTCGCAACGATCTTTCGAAAACAATTCTCGCCGATGTGAACCGCTGGCTCATGGATGAGATCTGCGGCACTACCGCTTCCCGACCGGCTCCCTGCGAATCCTGACCGGCCGACAGCGGCGCGTCTGTCCGGTGCGGCGCCGAACGGCACTTCCTCGACCCGACTCCCCGGCCACGGCAGGCAGGGACAGGGCGACGATTCGATCTCGACAGACGGTGTTTTTCAAACGCAGCCATGAGGTTCGCGGAACCGATCACGGCTGGCACGGATGCCAGGACAGGAGGATCCTTTGATGACGAACCATCCACGCCGCGCCGCCGGTCCCCGGTTCCCTCCCGCCGGGGTGCGGATCCTCCCGTTGACGAGGGGCAGCACGCGAGGCTGCGGCCCGACGGTCTCTCCCCACGCCCTCCTTGCCGACCTCGCCGCTGTGGTCGACGTCGCCCCCGGCGGCGAGGAGCCTGCTGCGCCGGTCTGCCTCACACTCGACGTCCCGATCGATCTGGAAATCGCCGCCGAGCGGGGCTCGGTCCGTCGCCTCTTCGCCCCGCTCCTCGAGCGTGCCCTTGCCGCCGCCGGGCCCCGAATCGGAGCGGGGCCTTCGCCGCGTGAGGTCTTGGTGACCGCCGTCGGCTTTCCCGATCGGATCGAGATCGAGTTCGCCGATTCCGGCCCCGGATTGACGCATCGGGAGCGAAACTCGTTTCCGCTCCGGGGCACTCCGGCCACCGCTTCACACGAACCGACCGATCCCCTTCTCGATGATCTCCGCCACCTTGTCGTGGCCCTCGGGGGATCGATCTCAGCCATGGATTGTCCCGAAGGGGGCAGCGCCGTGACGCTCTGCCTGCCGACCCGCCCGGCCGCGCTCCGACGGGCGGCGTAGTCCTCCCCCTTCCGTTCCCCCAACGAAGAGCACGCATGGACCCCCTCCTCCCCACCCCGCGCCGCAGTCGCGTCGGAATCGTGACCCCGGCGCAGATCGTCGCGCTCGGACTGGTGGCTGCTTCGGTCGGCTGGGCTGCATGGCTGCTGCAGGAGCGCCCCACCGCCGACGAGGTGGCGCTCCTCGAGGACACCACCCTCACGGCGCCCCAGTTGGCAGCCGTCGAGGCAGCGCTCGACCGAGCCAAGCTCACCGACTACCGCACCGCGGAGGGAACGGTCTGGGTTCCCCGGTCGCGCCAGGGGGCCTACAAGCGCGCGGTCGTCGATGCCGACGCGATCCCGAAGCCGTGGGGGACACGGTTTCATGAAGCGATCGCGTCGGGGGGCGTCTGGACCTCCACCTCGGCCCGGACCGTATCGTTGAAAGTCGCTCTCCAGGACGAGCTCTCGCAGGTCCTCTGTTCGATGCCGGGCATCGATCGGGCCGCCGTGCTCTACGACGTCGAGGAGCGTTCCGGATTCCAACAAGAAGCCCTCAAGACCGCCAGCGTCGGGATCCGCACCAGCCCCGGCACGGAGCTCGACGCCGTCCGCGCCCATGGCATCCGGGTGCTCGTCGCCTCGTCGATCGCCGGACTCGATCCGGACCAGGTGGCCGTCACCGATCTCGCCACGGGGAGGGTGTTCGCCGGCGCGCTGGAGGATCCCGCTGCCAGCGCCACGGTAGCCCCGGAGCTGGCCCGTCGCTTCGCCCACGAGACTTGCTTGGCCGGCAAGATCCGCCAGGCGCTGGGGTTCGTCCGAGGGGTGATCGTCGATGTCGCCATCGACACCGCTCCCCGCTCCCCCGAGACGGTCACCCCCGCGCCCGCCGATCCATCCGCGCCGCATGTCGCCGCCGCCGCCAACGCCCCCGCCGAGCTCCTCCCGCCGGCACCGTCGGCGGCGCGCACGCCCGTCGCGCCCGGCCCCCCAACGGGGCAAAATCGTCTCCCGGACACCGGCCTGGAGATCCCGGGCATCGTCCACGTCACCGTCTCGATCCCCGATAGCTATCTCGCCGCCGCGATCGAGGCCTCGAAGGGACGGCGGCGGCGAACGGCGCCAGCCGCTTCCGACCCCAGCCTCGACGCCGATACCGAGGCGGAGCAACGCGAGATCGAGCGGCTGCGGGAGATGGTCGGCCGGTCCCTTCCCTCACTGGTCAGCCCCGAACGCCTTCGCGTTCTCGTGACGAGCTACCCGACCACCGCTCCGGACGTAGCCGAGCGCCGCTCCTCGGCTGGCGAAGGGCTTCCCGCGGAGTCGGCCAACCGGGCCCCCGGGGTGGAGGATCCGCTCCCTGCGGACGGAGGCCATCGATCGTCGTCCCCGGCAGTGCCGCCGTTGCCGCGGGAGGTCTGGCTCGCCGCCACGAGCGTCTTGGTCGGCCTGCTGGCCGGTTTCCTGTGGTGGGCCGGAAGCCGGGACGGTGGGATAGCGGAGCCCCCCCACGCCGACTGGAAGGGATTGGCCGCCGACGATCGCGCCGACGACGAGCGGAGGCTGGCTGCATGACGTCGACCACGGCTCGAACACCCCCGGCCCGATCGGCGACCGGCGCCGCGCCAGCCCCGCTTTTCCGAGCCCTGCCGCTGGCGGCTGGGCTGTTTGTATGCCTCGGATCGGCGTGGGGCGTCTTTTGCTGCGCCGCGACCGAGGCCCCTTCCGAGCCGATCGGCACCGCCACGTCGGCGGCCGTGGCGGCCGATGCCGAAATGCCCGTCACGCCGGCCCGCCTCCTCGAGACGGGCGTTCCGGAGGCCATTCCAATCGGAGCGATCGCTATCGGCACCGGGGCGGTCGCGGCCGCTCCTGCCGGCTCCGCGCGGGGGGCCCCGGCACTCGATCTCCGCATCACTGCCTTCCTCGCCGCCCTCCTCGCCGCCGTGCTCTGTTTGAAGTGGAGCGGTCGCAGGCCGGTGCCACGGCCCCCGGCGGAGGTGTTCGAAGTCCTCGGCGAGGCCTCCCTCGGGGGGCAGCATGTGGCCCGGATCGTCCGCTTCGGCCCCAAGACGATCCTCGTCGGCGTCTCCGGGACGACGTGCACGGCGCTGGCCGAGATCGATGATCCCGACATCACCGACTCGATCACTGCCGCCTGCCACCCCCGGGCCGTGTCGGGCGCTGATCGCGTTCCTCTGCGCCTCGGTCTGCCGCTGCGGATCCGGACTGCTGCCCGGGCATTCGTCGGGATCGCGATCCTCCTGGTCGCCGCTCTCCCGGCAGCGCCAACCCGCGGGGACGACGCTCCCGCGACTCCCTCTCCCGTCGCGCCGTCATTGGCCCCGGAAGGGCCCCCCCCACCGGCCATCGTCGCGATGGCCGACGCTCGCCCGACGACCGAGATCGCCGCGCTGCCGGCGTGGAGCGACGTCACCACTCGGGCCCTCGGTCCGCGTTCCGTCGACGGGATCCTCTCGGCGGTGATTCTGTTCGGCGTGGCGAGCATCGCCCCGGCGATCCTCCTCATGACAACGTCGTTCGTGCGGATGTCGGTCGTGCTGTCGCTCGTTCGACAGGGGCTCGGCACCCAGGGCCTTCCCTCGAACCAGATCGTGACTTCGCTGGCGCTGTTTCTCTCCCTCCTGGTGATGTGGCCGGTCTGGACGACGGCATACCGCGAGGGGGTCCAACCGCTCCAGGATGGCCAGATCGATCTCAGCACCGCCTTCGAGCGCGGGTCGGTGCCAGTCCGCCGCTGGATGGCAGGACAGATCGAGCATGCCGGCAACCGCCAGACGATGCTCCTCTTTCTCTCCCGTCATCCCTCGGCACCGCGCGAGGTCCGCAGCTACGACGATGTCCCGCTTGAGACCCTCCTTCCGGCGTTCCTCGTCAGCGAATTGAAAACGGCATTCTCGATCGGCGTCCGACTCCTCCTCCCGTTCCTCGTGCTCGATCTCCTCGTCGCCACCCTGCTCGCCTCGACCGGCCTGGGGATGGTGTCGCCGGCAACGGTCTCCCTGCCTCTCAAACTCATTGTCTTCGTGATGGCCGACGGCTGGACGCTCGTGGTCCAGTCCCTCCTCGACGGCGTGCGGACAGCCGCCTGAACGGCCGATGACCGAAGGACCCCGCTCCCGTCACAGAGGCCTCCCGTGGTCGACACCGAATTCGCCGAACTTCTCCGCCACGCCCTCCTGTCCGCAATGCATGTCGGTGCTCCGGTCCTCGTCGTGGCGTTCGTCGTCAGTGCGGTGACCGGGCTGCTCCAGGCGGCGACCGGGATCCACGAGACGGCCGTCGGGCTGCTGCCGCGGCTCCTCGTCGTCGGGCTGACGCTCGTGGCGACCCTCCCATGGATGCTCGAACGGATGGTCGACCTGTTCCGCGCGGCCGCCGGAGCCCCGTGACGACATGGATGCCCCCACGGCGCTCGCCACCGCTCTCCAGAATCCCACCGGGCCGGCCCTGCTCGTAGCCGCCGGTCTGCTCGTCCGGGTGACCCTGGCCTTCGAGACCTGCGCCCATGGCCTCCTCCCGACCGTCGACTTGAAAACTCGCCTCGCCCTTGGCCTGATCGTCACCCTCGCCGCCCTGCCGACGGCGCTGGTCGCCTCCCCGCTGGCGTCGGCCGGAATCGGGCTCACGTTGGCCCTTGGTGTGATCGCGGGGGAAACCTGCCTGGGCCTCTGCTTGGGGCTGGCGGTGGCGGCTGCCGTCAGCGCCGTCGCCTGGGCCGGAGACCTGCTCGGCAGCATCGCCGGGCTCGCCTGGGAGGATGGCGAGGAGGATGGAGCGGCCGGTTCGCCCGCGGGGATCGCCCGACTGGCCCGGTGGCTCGCCGTGGGGGGATTCCTGGCGGCGGGCGGGCTCGATGTCGTCCTCGTCTCGCTCACCGACTCGGTCCGCTCGATGCCGATCGGGTTCCTCGCCGGGAGCGCGATGCCCTGGCCAGCGATCGAGGCCTGGGCGCTGCGGATGCCCGCGCTGGCGTTCGGCCTAGCGGTGTCGCTGGCGGTGCCCACGGTAGCCGCGGTGCTCGTCTTCCAACTTGCCGCCGCGATCGCCCTCCGGACGGCCTCGTGCGACCCCGGCCCCGGGTTTCTCCACGCCGCGACGGCGCTGGTCGTGCTGGCGATGATCCTCGTCAATGCCGGCGCATGGTCTCTCTCCGCAGGGCCGCGCCTCCTGCCATCGCTGGCCGCGTCCCTTGCCCCGCCGGCCCATGCCCCGTCCCCCGCGGTGCCGCCGACCGGATCGGGAGGACGGCAATGAGCGAAGCCTCCGAGCGGACCCTCCCGGCGACGAGCCGGCGGCGGCAACTCGCCGAACGCGAAGGGATGCTCCCGAACGCCGCACTCCCGGCCTGGGGAGCAGGTATGGCCGTGACGATCCTCCTCCTCCCCGGATGGTGGCGGGCGACGCTCTCGGCGGCGACCGATGCGATCGCCGCAGCCTGTTCCCCCGCCCGGCTTGCCCCCCGGGCCGGGCCGGAACTCTGGTCCTCGCTTGGGTTGCTGATCCCCACCGTCGCCGTGATCGCGGCAGCGGCCGGTGCGAGCTTGGCGGTGCGGCTACTCGTCGATGGATTCCGCTGGCACCCGGCCTCGATCGCCCCCGACTTCCGCCGGATCGATCCCCTGGCGGGCCTCCGCCGGATCGCCTCCCTAAGCACACTTGGCACCGCCGCAGGGGGAGCCTGCTGGCTCTTCATCCCCTGGTGGATGGCTTCGCGCGCCGGTGACCGGCTGTCCGGCATCGTTGCCTCGACCACCGACGCCATCCCGATCGGGGCTCCGCTGCCGGCAGCCATCAGCCTTGCTGCGGGGGTGATCCCGGCGGGGGTCGCACTGCTCGGGCCGACGGTCGCCGCCGCCGTGGCGGTGGCCGTCATCCGCTGGCTCCTTCTCCGCCGCCGGGGCGAGCTGCGCATCCGGATGACCCCCGAGGAGCTCCGCGAAGAGCTCCGCAGCCTCGAAGCGCCACCGGCTGTTCGCTGGGGGAAGCCCACCCCGCCCCGGCCGAGCGCGGGCAGCGGTGACGCGCCCCGACCGGATGCCGCCGGGGCCGGCGCCCGCAGCGGTGCGGTCAGCGTCGGGGTCGCCCTCCTGCTGGGCGTCGTCGCCACGGGGTCCGGATGTCGGCTCGTCAATCGCCACACCGCGGTGCCCCAGCAGCAGCTCGCCGAGGCGCGGCGGCTTTCGAACGAGGGCCTCTCCGCCGCCGATCAGCAGGACCTCGCCGGCGCCGAGGCGCTCCTCGGCCAGGCGGTGAAACGGTGTCCGACCGACATCGACGCCCGCCGTCACTACGCCGCGGTGCTCTGGCAGCGGGGGGAGCAGATGAAGGCGGTGGAACAGATCAACGAGGCGCTCCGCCTCGCCCCGGACGACGTACCGCTGTGCCTCGCCGGTGGCCGGATGACAATGGAGCTCGGTCTCCTCGACGATGCCGATCGCCTTGCCTCGGCAGGCTTGCGGGCTGCGCCCCAGTCGGCCGATGCGTGGCATCTCCAGGGTCAGGTGGCGCTGGCACGGGGGCGCGACGCAGCGGCGCTGGCCGACTTCCACCACGGCCTGGCGATTACCCCGGACGACCGCGGCCTGCTCCTCGACACGGCCGAGGTCTACCGTCGGCTCGGGCGGCCGCGACGGGCGCTGTCGACACTCGCGGCCCTGAGCGAATCCTATGGGGCGCAACAGACCCCCGGCCTCGTTCTCGCTCTTGAGGGGATGGCGTTGGAGGCTCTTGGCCGCGCGGACGACGCCCGTGACAGTTACCGGGCCGCCATGGCCCGCGGCGGCGCCCCCGCCGACACCGCCGAACGCCTGGCGAACCTCGATCGTACCGGCGCCGGTCCGGTGGCCGCCGCCACGTCCAGCCCGCCGCCGCGCTGACGCCGGTCACTCCCCCGACGTCGTCCGCCCGGTGAGGAGATCGAACGCCCCGATCGCCGGGACGAGGAGGGCAAGCGTGGCGAACCCATAGGCCACGACCGTGACGAACAGCACCTGGAGACTGTTCCCCTGGAGGAACGACGTGATCGCCACGAACGTCAGCGCGGGGAGGAGCGCCGAGGCCCAGCCGATCGCCGGCGAGGGATTGCGGGCCGAGAGAGCGGCGTAGAGACCGATCGCCCCGCCGACGATGACGGCCAGGAACGGGGCGAGTTGGAGCTCGAAACTCGAGCCGAAGGCGACCATGATCCGCATCGCGGTCGCGACGCCGACGAACAGGAACGTGACGGTGCCGAGGGCCACGGCGATGGCGCGCCGGGACGAGTCGTACGACAGGCCGACGTGGAATCCGAGCACGGCTGCGAAGAACAGCAGCACCGCCATCCCTAGGCCGAGGCACAGCCCCCCCTCGAGACCGGTGATGCCCGCAGCGACCAGCGCCCCACACAGAACCAGTGGCAGCAGAACGATCTCACGGGCGACCATCAGCACCCCCAACAGCTTTCCCCAGACGAACTCCGCCGGCTCCAGATCGCTGACGAGGAGGAGGTCGAGCGACCCGCGGTCGCGCTCCGTGGTCACGCTCGTGACGGCCAGTGCCGTCACGGCCACGAGGCTGGCCAGCACCATTGGCACCACGGCCAGCGCGACGGCGAGCCGGTCGGGTCTGGGCCTCCCAGCCTCGCCGAGAATGCCCGCCACCGCCACCGCGAACAGCAGCAGCCACGCGATGCGGACGACGATGATCATCCTGCCGTAGGCTCGCGTCTGGATCTCCCGCCAGAGGATGGGGTTGTCCCAGACCTCGCGCGACGGGGTGCGGATCGCGGCCGCCTCCGCGGTCGATGCCCCCCGGGCTCGCGACTCACTTGTCACGTTCCAGGCCCGTAATCGCCACACCGCCACCGAGTTGGCGACGACGATGATCGCCGTGCAGGTGCCGAGGAACGGCAGCAGGGTCGCCCCGCCCGAGGGGCGCAGCGCCGCGAACACGGCCCGGGCCGGAGAGACCATTGCCGCCACCGTTGCCCCCTGCGAGGCGGTCACCGTTTCCCCGACTGCCACCCAGGCGACGAGGGCGAAAAGCGTGATCGCGAGGGACTGGAAGGTGGTCTCCTTCCAAAAGGCAACCGTCGTGGCGATGCTCGCGGCGGCCAGGGAGGCCGCCACAGTGACGGCGAACATCCGCGCCAACTGCGGCGGAGTGACGCCGCCGAAGAGGGCGGCGATGGCGAACATCGGCACCGCGGCGAGGAGCAGGAGCAGGACCCTGACGAGACTCGCGGCCAACTTCCCCAACACCAGCTCACGATCGGTGAGGCGACTGACGAGGAGGAGTTCGAGCGTGCGGCGATCCTTCTCCGTACTCACCGCAACCGCCCCGGTCAGCGCCGCGGCCAGCATCGCCAGGGTCAACTGGAGCGGGGCAAGGATCCGCATCAGGGTGGCACCGAAGCGGGCGGTGTCGCCGGCCGTGGCCACCGCCTGGGTGCCGGTCACCACGAGCCAGCAAGTGGCGACGATCGCCAGAAGGGCCGCCGCGTAAATCGCCCGGGCGACATACAGCCCGCGGGCCCGCGGCGCGAAGGCGATCTCGCGTTCGAACACGGCCCCGAGCAACATTCTCCCAGCCCTCCAGCCACGGTGGCATTCCGCGATTCCGCAGGGTAGAGTAGCAAAATCAGCCGTGGAACCCTGTCCTTCTCCATTTTCCCCCGCCGAGGGATGCCCCATGCTCCTGTTCTCCCGCCCCAACCTCGTACCCTCTGCCTGTCGCCGGGTCGCCGCGGGCACCACCCGTGCCCTCCTGCTGCTCGGGCTGGGCGTGCTCGCCGTCGGAATGCCCGCTTCGGCCCCGGCCCAGGTGACCGTCCAAACCCTCATCGGCCGCGCGGTGACCGACGACGCGCACGCCAATGAGGTCAACGGGGCGATCACCCGGTTCCGCGACCGCGATATCGACGGCTGCCGGGCGATGCTCGAGCGCGTGCATGCCGATGACCCCAAGGTTCCCCCGCCAGGGGTGATGATGGCGACGCTGTGGTTGAGCGTGAAGCAGGTGGCGGCCGCCCGCGCCGAACTCGATCAGACCGTTACCAAGTTCCCCGACGACCCCGAGCCGTTTCTGGTGCTTGGCGATCTCGCCTTCCAGGAGCGGATGGTCACCGATGCCGCGGTGCTCTTCGACCGGGCCGAGGAGCTGGCCGCGAAGTTCGACTCCAACGCCAAGCGGAAGCGCGATTTCGAGATCCGCTGCCACGCCGGCAAGGCCGCGGTGCACGAGGCCCGCGGTCAGTGGGAGACGGCCCTCGCCGACATCCAAAAGTGGGTCGAGATCGATCCCGACAGCGCCAGCGCCAAGCAGCGTCTGGGGAGCGCCTACTTCCAGCTCGATAAGCCCGATGAGGCGCTCACGGCCTTCGGTGAAGCGCATGATCTCGATGGGAAACTGCCGCGCAAGGAAATGCTCTTGGCGCGTCTTTACGATCAGGGGAAGAAGGTCGACAAGGCCCGGAAGCTCGTCGAAGCCGCCGTGCAGGCCGCCCCAGAGGATGCCGCGGTCCGCCTCGGCGCGGCCAACTGGTTTCTCGCCCACGGCGACACCGTCGCCGCCCGGGAGAACGGGGACAAGGCGCTCGATCTCGATCCGAAGAACCTCGAGGCGCGAATCGTCAATGGCACGA
The DNA here is from genome assembly GCA_945865325.1 of Candidatus Kuenenia stuttgartensis. GTDB lineage: Bacteria > Planctomycetota > Planctomycetia > Pirellulales > UBA1268 > QWOP01. The sequence continues at coordinate 6,994 of CAMBFA010000006.1, read as the reverse complement.
TCGCCCGCGTCGCCCGCGACTTCGAATCGGCTTCGAAGCTCTTCGGAGAGGCCCACTCGCAGTCGCCGCGAAACTTCGTCGCCTCCGACTCCCTGGCGCTGGTGCTCGCGGAACTGCCGCAGAAGGAGAACGTCCAGCGCGCCCTGGAAATCGCCGAGACGAATGTCGCGATGGTCAAGGACAACCCCCAGTTGCAGGTCGCCTCGCTGACGACACTCTCGTGGGTGCTCTACAAGCTCGGGCGGATGGCTGACGCCGAGAAGATCCTCGCCCAGGTGTCGCAAAACAACGCCCTGACCGCCGACGGCGCCTACTACATTGCCCAGATCCTCTCGGACAAAGGGGAGAAGGAGCAGGCTCAGCGTCTTCTCGAGCAGCTCATGACCAACGACCCGATCTTCGCCAACCGGAAGGCCGCGGAGGACCTCCAAGCCGAGCTAAAGGCCGAGGTTTCGCCGAAGGAGTGAGCCTCTCCCCGCTGCGGCGTGCCGGTGCCGCCGGTCGTCAGCGCGACTGGCCGGGTGCGGGCGGGCGCGGTGCCGGCCCGTTGGCGCTGGCACCCGGAAACACCGGGGCGTTGAATCCGGGGAGCGTCTGGCTCCGCCCGGGATCTGTTGATGGTTGGGGCGGAGCCACTGGCTCGGTCGCGGGGCGCGACCCTGGCACGAGATTCGACCAGTTCGTGCTCGGGGGCGGAACCGGCTGCCCGGGGACGGCCGCGGGGGTGGGCGGCGGCGGGAATCCTGCTGGCGAGCGTGTCACCGGTGTGATGGCAGCGGAGGGTTTTGGCTGCGGCACCATTGGCCTGACGGTGATGCCCCCACCGGGGATGCCCGGCAGACCGTCGCCGGCGGGCGCAGCGCCTCCTTGGCTCGCCGCCGCCTTGCGGAGTTGCTGGGCCCTGGCCCGTGCCCGAAGCCGATCGCTCCGCAGAGGAATGCCGGGATAGGCCTGAACCGGCACCTCGAGGCTCGGCAACCCGATCCGGCTGCCGTCGCCGAAGTTGGTGAACATCTCGATGGCGCGTGCCGGCAGCACCATCAACATCGACAGCAACATCGTTCCCGTCGACCAACGCGCGACACGGGGCCACCGCCACGGGGTGCAAGTCATGATCGGCCTCCCTGCCGATGGCTCTCCGGCACGGCGGGCCGCCGTCCCGCCGACGGCCATCCCCCCCCACCACAGGGTTCTTCGGCTCGATCCGCGGCGTCACTCAGCGATTCCTCCCGCGGTCGGTCGCCACCGACACGACCGTCAGGACCGTCAGCACCCGACCTTCGTTTGCCGTGGCCCCTCACCCGGAGGCGATGCTCGGGCAGGTACGGCCACCCCGGCGGAGAGCACGTCCGCTTCCGCCCCGCGCCCACGCCCGGGCGCGGCCGCCGAACCGGGGTAGGATTGTGGCCATGGCCTCCGATCCTCGCGCCTTTGATCCCGCCGCGGCCTGCTGGGCGATCGCCTCCCTGGCGGCACTGCTGACCGCGGGTGCGGCCATCCGCGCCGCCTTCGCCACGCGCGGCTCGACGGCCGTGGCGGCGACCCTGTGGGCCATCGTCGCCTGTCTCGCGCTGCTGCTCGACTCGGCGGCCCGAGCCTCTGGAATCGTCTCCCAACCCGCCGCCGCTGCATCCCTGCGGATGGTGACCGCGAGCTTGTCGCTCTGTCCGGCGATGTCGCTCCTCGGTGCCAAACGCCCGCAGCATGGCGTTTGGCAGCTGATCGTCGCGGCGCTGGCGGTGATCCTCCTCCTGCCGGCGCTCTCCACGGCGCTGGTGCGACCAGACAGCGTTCCCGCTGCCCATCTCCTCGGCCGCTGCTTCCTCGTCATCCTCGCGCTCGTCGGCTGGATGAACTTCGTCGCCACCCGTCACGGCGCCGCCGCGACGCTCGTCACCCTCGGGCAGTTGGTGGTGGTCCGTGGATTCCTGCCGCTGGTCGACAGTGAACCGGCCTTCCCACCAACCGGTTCCAGCGGCGCCCCCGGGGCAGCATTCGTCGACGCGATCGGCGCCTGCCTGGCCGCCGCCGGCGGGCTCCTGGCCCTGGCGCGCAGCCGGCGGACGCCGCCGTCGCCGGCCGCGGAGGGGACGTTCGCGGCAGCCCTCGGGCCGGTATTCCTCGCTTTCCGGGAGACGCTCGGCGCCGCATGGACACTGCGCGTCGCCGAGCGATTCGATGCCATCGCCATCAGCCGCGGCTGGCCCTGCCGCCTCCACTTCGACGGCTTCCATCCCTCCGACGCTCCGTTCGACGGACCGTGGCAGGGGGACGCCCGCCGGGCGTTGGCGGCCCTGTTCCGCCGGTTCGTCTCGCCGGACTGGCTCGCTCGGCACGGTTGGCCGGCGGCGGGCGGCGGGCGATTGGCTCCGGAGGAACGGGGGGGATAGACTGGGCCGCTTCCGGGAAGACTGGCCGTTGGCCGGATCCACGGTCCTTCACCGGTTCTTCCAGCCCCATCTCAGGAGCCAGTCATGTCCGAGTCGTCCGCCCAGCGCCCCGCCCAGGAACCGATGCAGGTGCCCGTCGACGAATCCCATATCCTCGCCACGTACGCGAACTTCTGCCGCGTGACCGGCACGCCGGAGGAGTTGATCGTCGACTTCGGTCTCAACAAGCAGGTGGCCGGGACGTCCCCCGAGACGATCCAACTGACGCAGCGGATCATCGTCAATTTCTTCACCGCCAAGCGTCTTGCTTACGCTCTCCAGATGGCGGTGGCCCGTCACGAGCAGGCTTTTGGACTCCTCGAGACCGATGTCCAGCGGCGCGTGATCCACCAGCAGGCTGCCAAGGCCTGACCAGGCAAGATCGGGGATGGCCAAGTGACGCGCGGCGCCGTCGCCAGCCCGGCCTCCAGCCGATCCCATCCGGCGACCCCGGGGCAGGTTTGGCACGTATGACAACCACCACCCGGTGGGCATCGTCGGCGGACACTCCGCCGGCGATGTTCACCGCGAGGGTCGATGGGAAAAGTCCTCCGTGACTTTTTCCGCGGACAGCCGCCGCCCCCAGCGGCGGTTCACTGTATCCCCAGCCTGCCACTTTCCGGTTCAGGGCCCAATGAGCACCGTTGATCCCCGCACCGTCGACGAGGCCCGCCAGCAGATCCGCGCGATCGTGGCGGAGATCGACCAACTCGGCCGGTCTGATCTCGCCGAGGCCGATTTCTTCCGCGGACTCCTCGATCGAGTCCTCGAGGCGATGGGGGCCGTGGCCGGGTTGGTGTGGATCGTCGGGGAAGGGGGGCGGTGCGAGCCGGTCTGCCACGCCGGGGTCCAAGCGACCGGGTTGACAAACTCCCCGGAGACGCAGGAGGCGCATGGCCGACTCATCGAATCGCTCCTCGCCGGCACCGAAGGGATGCTGATCCCCGCCCGGGCCGAGCTGGCCGGCCCCGACGGAAAACCGGTGGCGGGCAACCCGACCGATCTCCTTCTCGTCGCTGCCCCGATCGATCGCAACGGACAGCGGTCCGGGCTCCTCGAGGTTTTCCACCAGCCCCACCCCCCTGAAGTCGAGCAGGGATTCCTCACCTTCCTCGCCCAAGTGGCGACGGTGGCGGGCAGCTACCTCGCCCGCCGCCAGTCGAAGTCGATCGACGCCCAGCAGACCACGCTCACGCAGGTCGACCGCTTCAGCCGGGCGGTCCACGAATCGCTCGACCCGATCGCGACGGCGTTCGTGCTCGCCAATGAGGCCCGGAGGATCATCGGCTGCGACCGCGTGAGTGTCCTCGTCCGCCGTCGCCGACGCCTCCGACTCGAGGCCGTCAGCGGCCAGGAATCGGTGGAGCGCCGGGCCACGGCGGTCCAGGCGATCGAGGCCCTCGCCCGCGTCGTCGCCCGCGCTCGCGATCCGCTCTGGCATCCCGATCCCGGGCGTGAGCTCCCGCCGCAGATCGAGGAGGAGCTCGAGCATTTCATCGACGAATCGCACGCCACGGCCCTGGCGGTGATCCCCCTGGAGCGGCCAAAGCCGACGCCGGTCGTCAGGCCCGGGGGGGTGGACGCGGTGGCGGTCGCCCGAGCCGAATCGAACTCCGACGGCAAGGAGGATCACGAACCGGTCGGCGTGCTCGTGGCCGAGTGGTTTTCCTCGTCGTCGTTCGACGGCGGGAAGCGCGCCAGAGTCGACCTCGTCTCGGACCACGGACGGGTGGCCCTGGCCAACGCGCTGGATCACACCAGCCTGCCGCTCTACGGCATCCTCGATCTCCTCGGCAAGTCACGCGTCCTGACGACCGCCCGCAACCTCCCGCGGACGCTGACGGCGGTGGTGGCGGCGCTGACGGGCTTGGCCGCCCTCGTGCTGATCCCCGCCGATTTGCGGCTCGAGGGGAAGGGCACGCTCGAGCCGGTCCATCGCCGCGACGTTTTCTCAGGGATCGACGGCGTGATCGAGTCGATCGCCGACGGCGTGGCCCACGGGATCGACGTGAAGGAGGGGCAGTTGCTCGCGACGCTCCGCAACACCGATCTCGAGGTGGCCCTGACCGACGTCCTCGGCCGCAAGGCATCGAGCGAGGAGCAACTTGTCTCCACGCAGCGGGCCCTCCTCGAGGACAACAAAATCTCCGCCGATGAACGGACGCGGATGTCGGGCCGCGTCGCCCAGCTGCGGCGCGAGATCGAGAGCCTCGAGGAGCAACGGAAATTATTCCTCACCAAGAAGCAGTCCCTTGAGGTCCGCAGCCCGATCGACGGCGTGATCGTCACCTGGCAGGTCCGCGACCGGCTCCTGCTGCGACCGGTCGAGAAGGGGCAGGTATTGCTCACGGTCGCCGACAAGACCGGCCCGTGGGAGCTCGAGGTTCACATGCCCGATGACCGCCTCGGCCACGTCAACCGGGCGGCGGCCCAAGCCCGCCAGGAGGCGCGGGAGCTGAAAGTCGATTACGTCCTCGCCACCGACCCCGGCAACCGGCACTACGGCTCCGTCAAGGAGATCCACGAACAGGCCGAGGTCCGCGGCGAGGCGGGCAACACCGTGATGGTGCGGATCACGATCGATCCTTCGAACCACGAGCGCGAGGAGCTCGGCGCCGGGGCCACCGTGACGGCGCGGATCAACTGCGGCAAACGTGCGCTGGGGTATGTCTGGTTCCACGACGTGCTCGCCTTCATCCAATCCCAGATTCTGTTCCGTCTGTGGTGACATCACCGCACAGCATCGCCCCCCGCGCCCCCCGTGGGGCCGGCCGACTCCCGGAGGTCATCGTGCGTTTTTCCCCCGTTATCGCCCTGTTCACCGTCACCGTCGCGGCCCTCGCGCTCCCCGCGGCCCCCCCCGCGGCCCCGTCAGCCTCCGCGCGGAGTGCCGCTGAGCCGGTGCTGGAGCACTGCCTCGTGTCGGTTCTGAAGGAGGCGAAGGTGCCGGCCAGGGAAGGGGGGGTGCTCATCGATCTCCTTGTCCGCGAGGGGGATTCGATCAAGGCCGGCGAGGCGATCGCCAAGATCGACGACAGCCAGCCGCAGTTCGAGCGCCGCAAAGCCAAGGCCGAACACGATCAAGCGGTCGCGAAGGCCAGCAGCGACGTCGATGTCCGCTTCGCGGTGGCTTCGGAGCTCGTGGCAGCCGCCGAGTACGAGAAGGCGCAGCTGGCTGCCGACAAGCTCCAGGGGAGTGTCACCCTCGTCGAGCTCGACCGCCTCGAACTCAACGAGCGGAAGGCCGAACTGCAGATCGAACAGGCCGAGCTCGAGCGGAGGATGACCGCACTGGCCTCCGATTCAAAGGCGGTGGAGGTCGAGGCTGCCGAGAAGGCCATCGAGCGGCGCACGATCACCGCTCCCCTCGAGGGCACTGTCGTTCAGGTCTTTCCGCACCAGGGGGAATGGATGCAGCCGGGCGATCCGCTGGCCCGCGTCGTCCAGACCGACCGGCTCCGCGTCGAGGGCTACGTCGACTCCTCCCGCTGGAACCCGGAAACCGTGAGAGACCGGCCGGTGACCGTTGACGTCGTGTTCGCCGACAACCGGACGGAGTCGTTCCCGGGGCGGATCGTGTTCACCAGCCCGCTGGTCGATTCCGGAGGCGACTACCGCGTTTGGGCGGAGGTCGAGAATCGGCGGATCGTCGATTCGACCCAGTGGCTCCTCCGGGCCGGCCAATCGGCCACGATGACGATCCATTCCAGCCAGGCGCCCTTAGCCCCCGTCACGCGGTAGCCTTTCGCGGAAAGCCCCCACCCGATGTCGACCGCCGCGGACGCCTTCCGATCGAGCACCACGCGCCCCGTCGGCCTGCGCCGCCGCGGTGACCTCGTGGCGACGAGGCAGTCCTACCAGGGGCAGATCTGGTGGGTCGTGAAAGACCCGATCTCGCTGGGCTATTTCCGCTTCCGCCCCGAGGAATATGCCCTCCTCGACATGCTCGATGGCCAGGCGAGCCTGGAGCGGCTCAAGGAGCAGTTCGAGGCCCGTTTCCCCCCCCGCCGGATCACCGTCGAGGAATTGGCCCGCTTCGTGGCCACACTCCACCGCAGCGGCCTCGTCATCGGCGACCGCCCGGGGCAGGGGCCGCAGCTCTTCGAGCGCCGCCGTCAGCGGATCTGGCGGCAGTGGATGGGATGGCTTGCCAACATCATGTCGATGCGCTTCCGGGGGATCGACCCCGACCGGATCCTCCATCGGATTGACCCCGCGTTCGGCTGGCTGTTCTCCGTCCCCGCGGCGGTCGGTATGGCCGTGCTCGTCTCCAGTGCCCTCCTGCTGGTGCTGGTGAACTTCGATGTCTTCAGGGCGAAATTGCCGGAGTTCCAACAGTTTTTCGCCTCCGGCAACTGGATCTGGCTGGCCTTGGCTCTCGGGTTCACGAAGGTTCTCCACGAGTTTGGGCACGGTCTGTCGTGCAAGCATTTCGGTGGGGAATGCCACGAGATGGGGGTGATGCTGCTCGTCTTCACTCCGTGTCTCTACTGCGATGTCTCCGACAGCTGGATGCTGCCGAGCAAGTGGCAACGGGCGGCGATCGGCGCGGCGGGGATGTACAT
>CAMBFA010000005.1 GCA_945865325.1 Candidatus Kuenenia stuttgartensis | reverse complement strand
CCGGGGCGTTTGGCCCCCCCCTCTGTCACTCCGAGCAACCACCGTGGATACCCCATCCCCCAGCCTCACCCCCTCCGCACGTCCGCCGAACGCTGCGGGGAACTCGCTCTGGAGGGGCGGATTCGCCGCGCTGCTGGTCGTCCGCGCGCTGACGCTCGTCAACGATCACGCCATCAAGTGGCTGGCGATCGGGTTAGGGAAGAAACTTGTCGACGAGGGGCGAGTCAGCCTCGTGCTCACGATCGGGCTGGTCGGGCTGTCGCTCCCCTACGTCCTCTTCTCTTGGCTGGCCGGATCGCTCGCCGACCGAGAGTCGAAAACCTCGGTCATCCGCTGGTGCAAAGGCGCCGAAGTTTTCATCGCCGCAGCGGCGACAGCCGTGCTCGGCTTCGGCATGGGGGGAACGGAGGCATGGTGGGGGCTGCCGACGGGCCTGTGGCTTCTCCTCGGGGCGGTGATGGCGATCGGGATGCAGGCGGCGTTGATGACGCCATCGATCGTCGGCGTCATTCCCGAGCTCGTTCCGCCGTCGCGCCTCTCGTCGGCCAACGGGATCTTCTCGCTCGTGTCGCTCGTCGCCGTCCTCGGCGGGACGGCCGCCGGCAACTGGGTGGCCGACGCGACGGCGCTCGACGCCGCCTCGGCATGGATGCGTGCCTGGCCCACGGGCATGCTCCTCGGAGGCACGGCCCTGCTGGGGCTGGCGGCGGCGGTGTTCCTGCCGCGCTTGGCCCCCGCGGCCCCCGACGCTCCCCCCGCTTGGAACGCCTTAGCGCGGACCTGGACCGACTTAAGCCTTCTCGTCCGCCAGCCTGAGCTGGCCGCCGCCGCCGCAGGGATCGTGTTTTTCTGGGCGATCGGTGCCGTGGCCCAGGCCAATGTCGATCAGTTCGCCACCGAGGCGGGGGCGATGTCCCAGGCGCAGGTCGTGCCCCTCCTCGTGGCCCTCGTCGCCGGCATCGGGGCGGGGAGTGTCGTGACCGGCAAGCTCGCCGCGCGACCGGAGGGGGCCGATCCTCGCGTCGATCTCGGATTCGTGCCGCTCGGTGGCCTTGCCATGAGCGTCGCCTTCGTGGCGCTGTCCTGCATCGGTGGCCATTTTGTCGAGGCCGGCGGGGCGGCCGCGTGGATCCCCCTTGTGTGGCTGGTGGTGCTCGGCTTCGGGGCGGGAATGTTCGACGTGCCGCTGGAAACGTACCTCCAGGCCAAGAGCCCTCCAGAACGGCTCGGGGGAGTGCTCGGGGCGACAAACCTCCTCCTTTTTAGTGGCATGTTCCTGGCGTCGCTGGCCTACGGCGGGCTGCGGGCGCCGCTCGTGGAGGGAGGGCCACCGATGCTCTCCGCCCGGGCGATCTTCGCGATCTTCGCGCTCCTCTCGCTCGGGGCCACCGCCGCTGCCGTGTGGTGCGCGCCGCGCGCGACGCTGCGTCTGTTTGTCGCCTCGATCGTCCATGCCGGCTGGCGGTACCGCGTCCGTCACGCCAATCGGCTGCCGGCCACCGGGCCGGCTGTCGTGGTGGCCAACCACCTCTCCTGGCTCGACGGCTTCGTCCTCGTCCTTTCCTCGCCCCGCCCCTTGCGGATGCTCGTCTATGGGCCGAACATCCGCGGCCGGTTCCTGCGGATGCTCTCCGACCAGTGGCGTTTCATCCTCTTCGAGCCCCGGCCGAAGTCGATTGCCCAGGCGCTGCGGTCGGTGCAGGAGGGGCTCGCCGCCGGCGATGCGGTCGGGATCTTCTCGGAGGGGGCGATCTCCCGAACGGGACAGATTCTCGGCTTTCGGCGCGGGCTCGATTGGGTCCTCGGCCGGGTCGAGGCGCCGATCGTTCCGGTCCATATCGATGGGATGTGGGGGAGCATCCTCTCCTTCTCCGAGGGGCGGTTTTTCCGGAAGTGGCCCCGGCTCGTTGGCGGGGGCTGGCGGCGGCCGCTGACGGTCCGCTTCGGCCGGCCGCTCCCGGTCGGCACTTCTCCCCGCGACGCCCGCTTTGCCCTCCAGGAGCTCGCCGCCCATGGTCTCCGCGGGCGCATGCTGGCGACGCGCGGCGCTCAGCGCGAGATCGCGGCCTGGCTGCGCCGGCACCGCCGCGCCGCCGAACCGCTCCGCGCGGCGCTCGATGCAGTGCAGAGCGGAGGGGGAATCGGGAGCGGTGGAAAGAGCCTCGACTGGGGAGCGCTGGCGGCCACGGCCGAGGCGTTCGACGGCTGCTGCCTGGTGCGCCGCGACGACCGAATGGCGTCGTCGCTGGCGCCCGGTGATCCGCTCGAGCACCCGCTCGGCGTCTGCGGCGGCGTGCTGCTGGGGATCGCGGCAACGACGATCGGGCCCGATCTTTCGCCGCAGCAGATGGCCGAGGAACTGCAGGCTTGGCGGGCCACGATCTGGCTGGCCCGGGCCGGTCAGCTGGCAGGGCTGGCGGCGCTGCCCCGCTCGGCCGTCGGCCGGCCCCCCGAAGTGATTGTCCTCCCGATCGGCGCCCCGGCCGATCTCGCGGCTGCCCGAGCGGCGGCGGAGGCGTTTCGTGAGGCCCATGGCATCGAGCCTGTGGTGGCGTTCGCACCGGAAGTTGTCGGCGGGCTGGTGTCGATGAACACCCCCCCTTCCCGGATGGCGTTGGATGAGATGGTCACCTGCCGTCCGGAGTCGCTGGGGCGCGTGGTCACCGGGGTGGTCGTCTGGCCGGAGGCTTCCCTCCGCGCCCGCCTCGGGCTCGCGCTGCTCGGCGGCGAGGCAGCGGCGGCCGACGCGACGCTCGTCGTGGCAGCCGGCGGCGCCCGGCGGGAGAGCGATGAGCCCGACGATCCCCCGTCGTTTCTCCTCCCTCCGGGGTACCTCGTCGACGACGACGGCTTTCTCTTTCCTCCCGGCTCCGAAAGCCCGGGGATGGATGCCGGCGCGATGAACAAGCGGCGTGCGCCGAGGGAAACCGGTCTCCCGAAGAGCAATCTTGGTTGATGGCCCCAGATGGAGTATCCTAATCAAGTGCCAGGCACGGGCACCCCTAGCTCAATTGGATAGAGCATCGGTCTACGGAACCGAAGGTTGCTGGTTCGAGCCCAGCGGGGTGTATTTTTTCGGTGTGCGGCGGCTGGCCGCAGTTCAAAGGCAGGCCCCCGACGTGGAACTGCCCTTGGGGGGCGCGATGGCTGGCGGGTAATCTGCCACGATGCCGCTGCCGTCCCCATTCTCGGCCCCTGCCCCCCGCCCGTCTGCCGGCGGCCCGGCCGACGCAGCGATCCCCTGGCAGCGAGTCGTTGGCTTCGATCCCGGGCTGAATGTCACCGGTTACGGCGTCATCGATTGCCGTGGCGGGATCGTCAGGCTCGTCGAGGCGGGCACGATCCGCTCCCGTGGCGAGACGCTCGAGACCCGACTGGCGACGATCCACGAAGGCGTCCGCGACGTCCTCGGGGCCCTCTCGCCCGCCGTCATGGCGATCGAGCAGGTGTTTGTCCATGCGAAGTTTCCCCGCACGGCGATCCTCATGGGGCACGCCCGGGGGGTGATCTGTCTGGCGGCGGCCCAAGCCGGTCTGACGGTCAACAACTATCCCCCGGCGCGGGTCAAAAGCCTCCTCACCGGGAGTGGCCAGGCGGGGAAGGAACAGATGCAGGCGGCGGTCCAGCGGGAGTTGGCCCTTGCCGCCCGCCCGGAACCGGCCGACGTCGCCGATGCCCTCGCTGTGGCGCTGGCCGACTGGCACCTGAGGATCCGCCAGCGAGGATTGGCGGCCGATCTGGGATCCAAGCCGGCCCCGCGCCGGCCGGCGGGGCGTGCGGCACCGCCCCCTGGGGGGAGCAGAAAAGTTGGCGGCGACGAAGGTTTCCTGGAGGATGACGGATGATCAAGCGGCTCACAGGAACGCTCGGGGCGGTCGAGATCGGCTCGCTCGAACTGACGATCGGGCCGGTCGTGCACGAAGTCCTCGTCCCGGAACTGGTTCGCCGCGACCTGCAGACGAAGGGGGGGCAGACGGTCACCCTCCACACCCTCGAGTTCCTCGAAGGGACCCCCGGCCGCGGCAACCTCGTCCCCAGGGTGGTCGGATTCCTCTCCGAGGTGGAGCGGGAATTCTTTGACCTCATCTGCGAAGTCGACGGGGTCGGCGTGCGCAAGGCCCTCCGCGCGATGGTCCGTCCGGTCGGCGAGATCGCCCGGGCGATCGAGGAGCAGGATGCCGCAGCCCTCTCCACGCTCCCCGGTATCGGCGCCGCTACGGCCGAACGGATGATCGCCAAGCTCCGCCGGCGGATGCCCAAGTTCGCCCTGTTGGTGGCCCGCGAAACGCCCACGGCCGCCGCCGCGGGGGATGTCCTTGCCGAGACCTTTGAAGTGCTCCGCTCGCTCGGGCATTCCGAGACCGATGCCCGCCGGCTCTGCGACGCGCTCCGGGGAGAGAAGAAAAAGGTCAAGGATGTGCAGGAAGCCCTCGAGGTCATCTACCGTTCGATGCACAAGCCACGCTGACGGTCCGGAGGAATTGGTTGGTCGGAGGCGATCCCCGCCGCCGATGCCGCACAACCCGGGGCCGCGTGGTAGGCTGACGGCTTCCCGGGAGGACTGGACGGATGAGCAGTTACCGCGAGCCGACAATCCGAGGTGACGAAGAACCGCCCAGCGGTGAGGACCGCGCCCTGCGGCCGACACGCATGGCCGACATGGTCGGGCAACGGGATGTTTACGAGCGCCTGATGATCGCCGTCGATGCCTCCCAGAAGCGCAAGGAGGTGCTCGGCCACATCCTCCTCGACGGCCCTCCGGGGCTCGGGAAGACGACGTTTGCCACCTGCATTCCCCGCGAACTTGGGACGACGCTCCAGATCGCCAGCGGCGCGGCGCTGGCCGCCCCGAAGGATCTTCTCCCCTACTTGAGCAACGCCGCCGAGGGGTCGGTGCTGTTCATCGACGAGATCCACCGTCTCCCGATCGCCGTCGAAGAGTTCCTCTATCCGGCGATGGAGGACTTCCGCATCGACATCACCCTCGGCGATGGCGTGGCGGCGCGGACGATCAACATGCCGCTGCGTCCCTTCACCCTCGTCGGCGCGACGACCCGCCCCGGCCTTCTCTCGGCACCCTTGCGCGACCGCTTCCAGATGCGCGAGCACCTCGATTTTTATCCCCCGGAGGATCTGGCGGAGATCGTCCGTCGTTCAGCCGTGAAACTCTCGATGCCGATGGATGACGCGACGGCCGACGAGATCGCGCAGCGCAGCCGGGGAACGCCGCGTCTGGCGAACAATCGGCTCCGCTGGATCCGCGACTATTCCACGAGCCGGGCCGAGGGAACGCTCGATCTGGCCATCGCCCGCACCGCCCTCGGTATGCAGGGGATTGACGGGCTCGGACTCGACGGCTTCGACCGCCGCTACCTGGAGACGATCCTGCGGGTGTTCGGCGGCGGGCCGGTGGGGATCGAGGCAATCGCCCACACGATGAGCAGCGCCACCGACACCCTCGAGGACGACGTCGAGCCGTTCCTCCTCCGCTGTGAGCTCGTTGTACGCACTCCGCGGGGGCGCAAGCTCACCCCCCGTGGGGAGGAGCACCTGGGAGGGTTCCCGACGGGAGGCAGCCAGACGCGGTTGTTCTAAAGCCGGGGAAAGCGGCGGTCGATTGGGGGGTCGGAGGCCGGGGGAATCCTCGGCGGGGTGGCCGCTCCCCGGGCGGATCGGGCTCCCGGCGGCGGCCTTCGGCCCGGGGGGCGTCGGGGCTGCGAAGGGGCGATTGACCCACAACCCCCGGTGCGGCTACATTTTCGGGCTCGACTCGACCCGGTCCCCAAGGTGATTTCATGGCCGTCCCCAAACGCCGCCAATCAAACCAAAAGACCCGCTCCCGGCGGGCGCACGACTTTCTGACCCCCCGTCAGCTGACCTTCTGTTCGAACTGCGGAAAGGCTGTGCCGACGCACCACGTCTGTGGAACGTGTGGCCATTACATGGGCCGCCCGGTTCTCAAAACCGAGGACTGAGCGTTGGCCCGCCCCGCTGATGGTGGCGATGCCGTAAAGCCCGGCGGCAGTGGACCGGCGGTCGCCGTCCTTTTTCCAGGCCAAGGTGCGCAGGCAGTGGGGATGCTTGGGGACTGGATCGACGGCCATCCGTCGGCCGCTCGGCTCTTCGAGCGCGGTGCCGATCTCCTCGGCTACGATCTGGCGGAGGTCTGCCGTACAGGCCCTGCCTCCTCCCTCGATACCACCGCGGTCAGCCAACCGGCGATCCTTGTCACGAGCCTGGCGCTGCTGGAGGTGCTGCGGGCCCGTCACGCCGATTCTTCCGGGGGGTGCCCGGTCGATGCGGCGGTTGTCACGGCTGGGTTGTCGCTCGGGGAGTACACGGCGCTGGTGTTTGCCGGCGCGATCGACTTCGACGATGCCGTCCGCCTCGTCGCTCTCCGCGGCCGGGCGATGCAGGCCTGTGCCGAGGCGCGCCCGGGATCGATGGTCGCGGTCCTCGGGCTCGACCGGGAGCGGATCGCAGGGCTCTGCGACGAGGTCCGCGGGGAGGATGTCCTCGAGATCGCCAACGTGCTCTGCCCCGGGAACGTCGTCGCTTCCGGGAGCACCGCCGCCTGCGAACGGCTCCGCGCTGTCGCGAGCGCCGCCGGGGCGATGAAGTGTGTCACGCTCGGCGTCGCCGGCGCGTTCCACACCAAGCTCATGCAGCCGGCTGTGGCAGAGCTCGCCGCGGCCCTGGGGCGGACGCCGATCCGCCCGCCGCGGATCCCCGTCGTCAGCAATGTCGATGCGCGGCCGCATACCGATCCGGAGGAGATCCGCCGCCTTCTGGCCCGCCAAGTCGTTGGGGTCGTTGAATGGCAGGGCTCGATGGATTGCCTTCTGGCGGCGGGCGATACCGGCGGATTCGGCGTCCGTGCCCTGTGGGAAGTCGGGCCGGGGCGCGTGCTGCGGGGACTCGCCAAGCGGATCGATCGGAGTGTCCCCTGCTCCGGAGTGATCGACTGATCGGCGGGGACTGCCAGCCCGCCGGGCCCACACCACACCATTCACTGAGGAGGATTGCCATGAGCAGGAGCACGGAAGTCAAGGGCGCGGAAGCGGCGCGGTTGAAGGTCGATCTGTCGGGGCAGGTGGCGATCGTCACCGGTGCCTCGCAGGGGATCGGCCGGGCGATCGCCGAGACGCTCGCCGCCAACGGGGCGATTGTCGCCCTCGTGGCCCGTAATGCCGGCAAGATCGCCGACGTGGCGGCCGCCATCCGCGCGGCCGGTGGCGCGGCAGAGGAGTTCACCTGCGACGTCTCCAAGGCGGAGAGCGTCGCCGCCGTGGTCGATTCGACGGTCGCCAAGTTCGGCCGCGTCGACATCCTCGTCAACAACGCCGGCGTTACCCGCGACACGCTCCTCCCGCGGATGAGCGACGAGGAGTGGGACGAGGTCATTGCCACGAATCTCCGCGGGCCGTTCCTCTTCATGCGGGCCGTGAGCCGGCCGATGATGCAGCAGCGCTACGGGAGGATCATCAATGTGGCGAGTGTCGTCGGCCAGATCGGCAATCCGGGGCAGGCCAACTACTCCGCCTCGAAGGCCGGGCTGATCGGCATGACGCGGACGGTGGCCAAGGAGCTCGCCGGCCGGAAGGTGACCGTCAATGCCGTGGCGCCGGGCTTCATCGCCAGTGAGATGACCGCGGCGCTCGGCCCACTGGTGCTCGACGAGGTGAAGAAGCGGGTTCCCGCTAAGCGGATCGGCGAGCCGTGGGAGGTGGCCGAGGCGGTGCTGTTCCTCGCGGCCCCGTCTTCGGCCTACGTGACGGCCCAGGTTCTGACCGTCGACGGGGGGATGATCGGTTGATCGCGGCGTCCCGTCCAACCTCCCTCAGGGGGCCCGCAGGATCTGCTGGTAGGCTGGGGGGACCAGTGCGTTCGTTCGGTCTGGACATTCTGGGGGCGGAGCAGGTATATCTTCGGCGACCATGCGGATCTCGGCCGATATTCGAGACGGTGCCCGCTCGGTGCGGGGTGGCCGGCTCCGAAAACACTCCCGAAAGGTTGTGGGAAAATGGCCCCCGCGACACAATTTCAGTGATCGGGCGTCACGAACCGACACTTCCTGGGATCGCACGCGTCGCCCTGGGACACTGCTTCTTCACAAACTCGCGTATTCATCCGTTTTGACCCGTTTCGTTGGGCCGGCTCCCTCTGGGGTGTCGCGCCGGGAGGATTCATAAGGTGGCTTCCGTTCAAGACCGCGTGATCGAGATCGTCTCGTCTCAACTGGGAGTCAGCAAGGAGAACATCACCGCCGAGACGTCGTTCATCAGCGACCTCGGTGCCGACTCTCTCGACACCGTCGAGTTGGTGATGGAGCTCGAGGAGGAGTTCGAGATCAATATTCCCGATGACGCTGCCGAGAAGATCCAGACGGTGGGTCAGGCGGTCGAGTTCATCGAGAAGCACCAGTCCTGACGGGGCGTTCCATGAAACGCCGCGTGGTCGTTACCGGCTTGGGAGTCGTCACATCCCTTGGCCGGCCGATGGAAGTCTTCTGGGAACGCCTCGTCCGTGGGGACAGTGGGGTCGGTCCGATCACGCTCTTCGACGTGACCGGATTCAAGATCCAGTTCGCCGGCGAAGTTCCCTGGAAGGCTGAGGAGCAGGGGATCGCGAGTCCGAAGGACTTGCGGCGCCTCGATCGGTTCACGCAGTTCGCCATGGCGTCCGCAGCCGACGCCGTGACCGACTCGGGGATCGACTTTTCGTGCGAGGATCCCTACCGCTGCGGGGTCGTTATCGGGTCGGGGATCGGCGGACTGTCAGAATTCGAGACGCAGCACGAGCGGCTGCTCACGAAGGGCATCGACAAGGTCTCGCCGTTCACGATCCCCAAACTGATGGTCAACTCCGGCAGCGGTCATGTGTCGAGCATGTACGGCCTGAAGGGTCCGAACTTCGCCGTTGCCACTGCCTGCGCCAGCGCTGGCAACTCAATCGGCTGCGCCCTCCGGTCGATCCAGAGCGGCGATGCCGACGTAATGTTGACCGGGGGGAGCGAGGCGGCGCTGACGCCGATGGGGCTGGCCGGCTTCCAAAACATGCGGGCGCTCTCGTTCCGGACCGATGATCCGCAGCGGGCGAGCCGTCCGTTCGATGCCGACCGGGACGGCTTCGTGCTCGCCGAGGGGGCCGGCGTCGTGGTCCTCGAAGAGTTCGAACACGCCCGCCGCCGCGGCGCGAGGATCTACGGCGAATTGATGGGCTATGGGGCGAGCGGCGATGCCGGTCACATCACCCAGCCCGACGAGGAGGGGCGTGGCGCGGCACGGGCCATGTCGATGGCGCTGATGGACGCCGGTCTCGGGCCCGATCGGATCGAATATGTCAACGCCCACGGCACGAGCACCCCGCTGGGTGACAAGGCGGAGACGGTGGCGATGAAGCGGGTCTTCGGCGCGCACGCCTCCCGCCTGGCGGTCTCGAGCACAAAGAGCCAGTTGGGCCACACGCTCGGTGCCAGCGGTGGCATCGAGTTGGTGGTCTGCGCCCTGACGATCGCCCGCGGGGTCATCGCCCCGACGATCAATCTCGAGACCCCCGATCCTGACTGCGATCTCGATTACGTCCCGCGGTTTGCCCGGCAGGCCCATGTCGACGTGGCCATGAGCAACAGCTTCGGGTTCGGCGGCCACAACGCCTCGCTCGTGCTCGCCCGGCTGAAATAGCCTCGTGATCCGTCCGGTGACGGCGGCGATTCGGCTTGCTGCCGGCACCGGCGGCCCCCTACCCTCCCCTCCGTCGATGGTCGGCTTGGCCGCTGCCCGGCCGGTTTCGCCCGGACGCGTGCGGTTCGCTGCCACGGGGGCCTTTTGATGGCTTATCGCTCTCCTCCCCTCCGCGTCGCGGCTTGGATCTCGATCCTACTGTCGATCCTGCTCGGGCTCCGGGTGAGCGAGTCACCGGCCCAACTGCCCGCCGAGGCGGGGCAGACCCTCGCATCCCACGACATCTCACCGTGGGTCAGACAGGCCGGGCCGGGGAGCCAGAAGTACATCGTCGACTGGGTGCTCCAGGAGACGGGCTATGCCGCCTGGCACGGCGCCGTGCCGGCGTCGCTCTCGGCCGACGAGAGCCGGCTGGTGGTGTTCCATCAAGCTCAGATGCAGGAACGCGTCGGGGAGATTGTCGCCCGGTTCACCACCGCGGCCGACACGCCCCATCGCTTCTCCGTCAGGGTGATGGGGGTGGGCACACCGTCGTGGCGGAACGACGCCCGCGACCTCCTCCACGGGATTCCGGCAGCGACGCCCGGCGTCCAGGCCTGGATCATGTCGCGCGAGGAGGCGGCCACACTCCTGGCGATGTTCCGCCGCCGCGGCGACTGTGCCGAGCTCCCCACCGGCGCGGTTCAGGCGGCTAACGGCCTCCCCGCGGTTCTCGCCGGCGGGCGGAAACGGCCGTATGTTCAGGAAATCCAGCCGTCACCGGTGGCCCCTGGCTGGCAGACGTTGCCGGCGGCCTGCGACGAGGGGATCACGCTCGACGTCCAGCCGCTCCTCACCCGGGACGGCAGCGCCGTCGAGGCGGTCCTCCGCTGCCGTATCGACCAGATCGAGCGGATGGCGATCGTGCCGGTCACGCTCCCCACGCCCGACCGGCAGCGTTCCCAGATCGAGGTCCCGCAGGTCTCGGCCGTCCGCATCGGCGAGCGGTTTCGGTGGCCGACGACGCAGGTCCTCGTCGTCGGGCTGGGGTTGGTGCCGTGGCCGGTGCCGGGCAACAATACCGCCGCTTCGGCGGCGCTGCTGGCCGATGCCAAGCGAACCGATGTGGTGGTCTTCGTGGAGCCTAGGCTCCGCGGGTCGCCCTGATGAATCCGCCTGCCCTGCTGATGGCCGCATGTCCGTGCCGACGGCATCGGGAGGACGCCATCGCCCCGAGGAACCTCGCATGACCGCTTCCGTCCGCCGTGTCGTTGTCACCGGAGTGGGGCTCGTCTCACCGCTCGGCCTGGCGCCTGACGATCTCTGGGGGGGCTTGGTGGCCGGACGCAGCGCCGTCGGGCTGATCGAGCAGTTCCCCACCGCCGGCCTCCCCCTCCACCACGGCGCCGAGGCCCGCGGCTTCACCGGCGAGATCGACAACTTCGGTCCGCTCGAGGCCGAGACGAAGAAGGCGATCCGCAAGGGGCTCAAGGTGATGTGCCGGGAGAGCCAGATGGCCGTCGCCGCGGCCCAGCGCGCGCTCCATGATTGCGGTCTGTCGGGGGCGGACCGTGTCCCGGAGCGGTTCGGGTGCGTGTTCGGGTCGGACTACATGCTCACGCTCCCGGAGGACTTCACCTCCGGGGTCGCCAAGTGCCGAGGCCCCGACGGGGCCTTCGAGTTCGATCGTTGGGCGGTCGACGGGATGCCGCTGCTCAATCCGCTCTGGTTGCTCAAGTATCTCCCCAACATGCCCGCCAGCCACATCGCGATCTACAACGATCTTCGTGGCCCGAGCAACTCGCTGACCCTCCGCGAGGCCAGTGGGCATGTCGCCATCGGGGAGGCGACGATGACGATCCAGCGCAACGCCGCCGACGTGATGCTGGCCGGGGCGACCGGCACGCGCATCCACCCCATGAAGACGGTCCATGCCCTGCAGAGCGAGCAGGTGGCCCTCGGCCCCGACGATCCGACGACCTGGAGCCGACCCTTCGACCGCCACCGGAGCGGGATGGTGCTGGGCGAGGGGGCAGCGGTGCTCGTCCTCGAGGAGCTCGAACACGCCCAACGCCGCGGGGCGACGATCCTCGGCGAGGTCCTCGGGCATGCGTCGCGCCACGCCGCCGATCGACTCAACATCGGGCTGCGGCGGAAGGCCCTCGGCCTGGCGATGGCGCGGGCCCTCGGGATGGCGCGGCTGCCCGGGGGACGCCCCGGTCATCTCCATGCCCACGGCTTGAGCACGGTGGGGGGGGATCGGAGTGAGGCCGAGGCCTTCGGTGATCTTTTCGGCGCGGACGCGACTGCGATCCCGACGGTGGCCGCCAAGGCCAACTTCGGCAACCTCGGCGCCGGCAGCGGGATCGTGGAGTGCATCGCCAGCCTGTGGGCGCTGCGCCATGGCACCCTCTTCCCGCTGATCAACCATACGACGCCCGATCCGGCCTGCCCGATCCGGGCCGCGGTCAGCGGCGATGCGGCGGGGGCCTCCTTTCTCTCCTCGTCGGTCACCCCCCAGGGGCAGGCTGGGGCGGTGGTGATCGGCGGTTGGAATATCGGTGCGTGACGGCCCCGGTGGTGGCACCGGCAGCGGAGCGTCGCCCCCTCCCTCCCCCCGGGGCGGACGGAGGCTCCTTGACAGTCGTCTCCCCTCCCCCTACTCTTCCGGGTTGTGCCTCGTGAAGGTGGCTGCTGGAGTCCGGAGCGCTGTTGGGTGGTGCGGTCCGCAGGGAAGGTTTCCCTGTGGAGTCGTGCCGTCCGGCGGGCGACCAGTTCGTGTGTGGCGTCGGCCGTCTGGCTGCATTCCGCAGGTCATTGTGCCTGCGCTGCTGTCGGTCCGGGCTTTGTGCTGCCAACGTCGGGTCAACGTGCCTCTGGTGGCTCATGCCTCCGGGGGAGTGCGGGCCGGTTGGCGGTCTGTCCCGTGCCAGTGCCGACATTCGCAGGATCAACGCCAGTCGCCATCCCTCCCGAGGGTGGTGCGGCGGGAGACCGACCACGACCGAGCACGATCCAGTTCGCCGAGATCGCCGTCCGAGACACCCATGAAGCCTGAAGAAATCCTCCGCATCGTCGATGCGATCCATCGCGACAAGAAAATCGACAAGGAGATCGTCTTCCAGGCGATCGAGGCTGCGCTCGTCACCGCCCTGACGCGTCAGTATGGCGAAGCCTCGGATGTGCAGGTGGCCATCGATCGGGCCGACGGACGCGTCCATGGCACCCGCGACGGCGTCGAGATCGACACCGCGGAACTGTCGGGCCGGATCGGCGCCCAGACGGCCAAGCAGGTCATCATCCAAAAGATCCGCGAAGCGGAGCGGGATGCGATCCACGACGAGTTCGAGGAGCAGATCGGACTGATGGTGTCGGGGGTCGTGAGCCGCTTCGAGGGGGCCACGGCCACCGTGACGCTCGGGGCCACCGAGGCGATCCTGCCGCGGAGCGAGCAGATCCCCGGAGAGACTTTCCACCCCAACGAGCGCATTCGAGCGACGATCTTCGAGGTCCGGAAGGTCGGCAGCCGGGTCAAGATCATCCTCTCCCGGATCCGCCCGCAACTCGTTCAGCGGCTCTTCGAGCAAGAGATCCCCGAGATCGCCGATGGCGTGATCGAGATCCGGGCGATCTCACGTGAGCCCGGATACCGCAGTAAGGTTGCGGTCATCAGTTCTGATGCCCGCGTCGACTGTGTCGGTGCCTGTGTCGGTGTCCGGGGGAGTCGGATCAAGAACATCGTCGAGGAGCTCGGCGGCGAGCGGATTGACATCGTCCGTTGGAGCGACGATCTTCAGGTCCTCGTCCCCAACGCCCTGCAGCCTGCTGAGGTCGACGAGGTGATCCTCTGCCAGATGCTTGGGCGAGGGATCGTCTTGGTCCGCGAGGATCAATTATCGCTGGCAATCGGTCGCCGCGGGCAAAACGTCCGTCTCGCCAGCAAGCTCTGCGGCTGGGACATCGAGATCATGACGCGCGAGGAGCTCGACCAGCAGATCGAGCGCGCGGTCACCGGATTCTCATCGATTCCAGGGCTCGACGAGTCGGTGGCCGAGAAGCTCGTCGGGGAGGGGTTCCTCTCCTATGACGATCTGTCGGTGATCGAGCCGGACGACCTCATGGAGATGGGGGGACTGACGGCCGAGGCGGTCGACCTGATCGTCGCCGAGGCCGAGGCGCGGGCCACGCAGGCCGAGTCGGCTGCGGCCGACGAGCGCCGCAAGCAACGCGAGCAGGACCGCATCGACCGGGCGACGGCCGAGGCCGACGCCGCTGAGCAGGCGATCACCGCGGCGCGCGAAGCACAGGAGCCGGTGGTGGCGGCGGACGCTCGTTTGTCCGGGCACGGCGCCGAGGCGACCTCCGCAGGAGGGTCGGAAGCGGCCGCCGAAGGGGCCTCGCCGGCGGGTGGGCGGGAGTGATGGACAGGCTGGAAGTGGTTTTTCGTGCTGGAAAAGAGGCTGATTCAGCCGCCATGGGGCGGATCAGCCAAGGTGGTTGGAACGATGATGACGGTCGGCTCGGTTTTGCAAGGGACGGTGTTCCGGGTAGGTTGACTGGACCGGGATTCGGGTCTGATGGCCCTCCCGCTGGTGTGATCACGTGGGCGGTGGCCCGACGAGGTGAGCGTGGCAGTTCGTATCTACACCCTGGCGAAGGAATTGAAACTCGACAGCAAAGAGCTCGTCGAGATCTGTTCCCGCGCCGGTATCCAGGACAAAGGCTCGGCGCTCGCCAGCATGACCGACGAGGAAGTCGCCCGGCTGAGGGAGTTCATGGCCGGCAAGGCTGCGAAGCCTGCTGACCGGCCCGCTCCCGGCGGGGCGTCGCTCGTCCGGCCCGCGGTGCCGGTCCGACCGGTCGTCAGTGGCAAGCCCCCGGTGATCACCGCCAAGGGCCCGTCGACGTCCGCGGCGAAGCCGGCTCCATCGCAGGCACCAGAGCCGAAGCCGGCGGTCGTGATGCGACCGCTCTCCGGTCCGCTCAGCGCCGGTCGCACGGCCGATGGGCCTGGGCTGCGTCGCTCTCCCGAGCCCCAGCGCCCCGACCCGGTCGCCGTGGAGCCCGCGCCGCAGCCGCCGATCGCCCCTCCGCCCCCGCCTCCTCCCCGTCCCATTCCCCTTCCGCCTCCCCCGCTATCCCGTTCGTCCGGTCCGCTCCGCCGTGAGGATTACATCGCTCCCGGCGGCGTCGCGGCCCGGGCCAAGCCGCCGGAGCTCGGTGGTAAAACCACGGAACCGCGGCCGCGCCCAGCCGGCCTCCGCCCCGGTGGGGATGGCCCCAAGCCCCTTCCCCGCCCGGCGTTCAAGCTTGCCCCTCTCCCTTCCTCCAGTCGTCCGGCGGCACCGCGGGTCTCTCAGGAACCGGCGGCGCAGAAGCCCGACGTGAAGCTTCCTCTCGATGCGATCCGCAGTGCCAAGGCTGGCGGTGCCAAGCCCCTGGCCGATCACATGCGGAAGCATGAGCAGCGGCAGGCCGCTGATGGGCGTCCGCGTCCGGCGGGGCCGGCCGGTCCGGTCCGCACAGGAGGGCGTGGTGGGCCGGGCGTGGCGCCAGTACCGCCGTTGATGGAGTCTGGTGTCCGTCCCCGACGCACGCCGTCCAAGGGGCCCGGTGGGCCCGAGGAGACGCCCGGCCGCGATACGAAGCAGATCGGCCGACGGCGGTTCGTTCGCGGGGGGGGTGACGATGACGATGGCGGTGGTCGCCGCCGTCGGTCCTCGCGACACCGCAAGGGAATCACGATTTCGACCGCTGCGCCGCGGAAGACCAATGCTTCCATTCAGGTCCCCTGCACGGTGCGCGCGTTTTCCGAGGCGATCGGCCTGTCGGCGAGTGACGTCCTGAAGAAACTGCTGACGTTCGGGATGGCTTCGATGCCGAGCATGGGCACGATGCTCGATCGTGACACCGTCGAACTCCTCGCCGCCGAGCTCGGCGTCCAGCTCGATCTGAAAACGGTTGAGGATCTCGAGAAGGAGCTCCTCGCCGGCTTCGATGCCATCGACGAGGATCCGACCCTCCGCGAGCCCCGCCCGCCGATCGTCACGTTCCTCGGCCATGTCGATCACGGGAAGACCTCCCTCCTCGACCGGATCCTGGGGATGAACGTTGCTGCCCGTGAGCGCGGTGGCATCACCCAGCACATCCGTGCCTACACCGTCAAGCACAACGATAAGTCGATCACCTTCGTCGATACCCCCGGCCACGAGGCCTTCACGCAGATGCGGGCCCGCGGGGCTAATGTCACCGATTGCGCCGTCCTCATCGTCGCCGCCGACGACGGCATCATGCCGCAGACCGAGGAGGCGATCAGCCATGCCAAGGCGGCCGGCGTGCCGATCGTTGTCTGCATCAACAAGATCGATCTCCCCGGGATCGACATCCAGCGCATCTACCAGCAACTCGCCGCCAGCGACCTTCTTCCCACCGAGTGGGGTGGCGAGACCGAGGTCGTCAAGACGAGTGCCCTGACGGGTGAGGGGGTCGATCATCTCCTCGACATGCTTCTGACGATCGCGGAGCTCAATGATCTCCGGGTCAATACGGCCCGTGCAGCGGCGGGGGTGTGCCTCGATGCCTCGATCCACGAGGGGCGCGGTGTCTCCGCCTGCCTCATCGTGCAAAAGGGGACGCTGCGGGTCGGTGATTCGCTCGTCTGCGGTGAGGCTAGCGGCACCGTCAAGGCGATGCACGACACCCTCGGGAAGAAGCGGATCACTGCGGCCGGGCCCTCCCAGCCGGTGTTCGTCAGCGGTCTCGACATCGCTCCCGGTGCCGGCGACCGCTTCCAGGTGGTGACCTCGATCGCCATGGCCCGCGAGGTGGCCCTGAAGCGGAGCGGCATCCGTCGCCACAGCAGTCTCGCGAGCGCTCCGGTGCATGTCACGCTCGAGAACCTCCTCGACCGTCTCGGCACCCAAAAGACCCCGACGCTCAATCTCATCGTCCGGGCGGATGTCCGTGGCTCGATCGAGGCGATTGTGAAGGAACTGACGAAGCTTGATCATCCCGAGGTCAAGATCCGGATCCTCCAGTCGACGGTCGGCGGGGTGACGGAAGCCGACGTCCAACTCGCCGACGCCTCCGATGCGATCATCATCGCGTTCAACGTCGTGCCCGACGAACGGGCCCGCTCGCTCGCCGAGAATCTCGGCGTTGAGGTGCGGCGCTACGAGATCATCTACCAGGTCACCGATGACCTGCGGAACGCCCTCGAGGGGATGCTCGCCCCGGAGAAGCGCGAGACCGAACTCGGCCGGGCCGTCGTGCAGCGGACCTACTCGATCAGCAGGCTCGGCGTCATCGCCGGTTGCCGCGTGATCTCCGGCGTGATCGCCCGCAACGGCCGGCTCCGCGTGATCCGCGACAACCGGGTGCTCGGCGACTACGGCGTTGAATCGCTGAAGCGAGAAAAGGACGATGCCCGTGAGGTCCGCGACGGGCTGGAGTGCGGCATCAAGGTGGCCAATTTCAACGACCTCAAAGAGGGCGACGTCCTCGAGTGCTACCGAGTCGAGGAAGTCGCGCGGACGCTGTCGTGAGCACTCGTCGCCAACTCAAGGCCGCCGAGGCGGTGCGCGAAGTGGTTAGCATGGCCATCCTCACCGAGGTGCGCGATCCGCGCGTCCGTGATGTCACCGTCACCGGGGTGGAGATGGATGCCGACATGCGATCGGCCACCGTTCATGTCTCGGTGATGGGGGACGAGGCTAAGCAGAAATTGGCGCTGCGGGGCCTGGCGAACTCCGCCGGCTTCCTCCAGTCGCGGATCGCCGATCGGATCGAGACCCGCTATACGCCCCGGCTGAGCTTCGAAATCGACGGGGGCGTGAAGAAATCGCTCGAGATTGCCCGTCTTCTGGCGGAGGTGCTCGGGCCTTCGTCCGGGGACGGCGCCGCCGTTGCCCCGGCGGATGCGGATACGCAATCGCTGGAGCTCCGGCAACGTGCCCCGGCTGAAGAGGTGCCGGGCGAGGATCCACAGGAACACGCATGACCACACCAAACCGGCAGCAGCCCAATCGTCAGCAACTCGTTGCCAAGCTCCACAAGGCGCTGCGCGCCACCTACAAACCGGTCGATCCGGACATCCAATCCCCGCTTCTCGACCAGGTGCTCTACGCCTGCTGCCTCGAGAATGCCCCGTATGACGTGGCTGAGCGTGCCTACAAGCGGCTCGGCGAGACCTACTTCGACCTCAACGAAGTCCGCGTCACGACGGTGGCCGAGCTCGCCGAGACCCTCCACGATCTGCCCGATCCAGCCCGGGCCGCCCTCGCCCTCCGCCGCGTGCTCCAGGGGGTGTTCGAGTCGACCTACAGCTTCTCGCTCGACAACGCCAAGAAGCACTCCATCGCGCACGGCATGAAGACGCTCGAGCACATCCATGGCATCCCGCCGTTCGTCGTGGCGTTTATCGGTTCAACGGCCCTCGGTGGCCACTTCATCCCTGTCGATCTGGGGGCGATGCAGGGTTTACTCCTCACCGGTGTGATGTCGCAGGAGGAGTATGACGCGGCGAAGTGCCCCGGGCTCGACCGTTTCATCCCGAAGAAGGCCGGGTTGGAGTTCGGATCGTTGCTCCACCAGTTCGGCGTCGAGGTCCTGACAAACCTCCACGGCGCTTCGGTCAAGAAGATCTTGCAGGGAGTCAATCCCGAAGCCAAGCGGATGCCGAAGCGCGGCGAACTGCTCCCCCTTCCGGTGCCCCCGCCCCCCGCGGCGGGCAAGGACGCCCAAAAGGCTGTCGAGGCGGCCCGCACCGCGGCCGAGGAGCATCGCCCCGCGGGGCCCCAAGCCGCTGCCCGTCCTGCTGGGAAGACCCCCCTTCCCCCCCCTGGCTCGGGTCCGAAACGGGCGGCCGACGGGAGCGTCGTCGCCGGGTCGAAGCCTGGCCCGAAGCCGTTTGTCGTCAAGCCCAACGTCGGACGACCGGTCACGGTCAAACCAGCCGAGCCGCAGGAGCTTGCCCCGCCACCCGCCAAGAAGGCCGATGTGGCCAAGAAGGCCGATGTGGCCAAAAAGCCTATCGCCGGCAAACTGCCGGTGCCGCCGAAGGGGGCCGCTGACAAGGGGGCAACGAAGAAGCCGGTGACGGCCGACAAGCCGGCGTCCGCGGAGAGCCACAAGTCGTCCGACAAGGGGGCCTCCGCGGCGAAGGGCAAGGGGGCCAAGCCCCCGGCTGACCTCGCCCCGTCCGGGGATCGGCACTCCGATGACCTGACGCGCCGCAAGCCGCGGTAGTACGCTGTGGATGATGTGATCCGCCGCAAGATGCGGCTTACCCTCACCGACAACCAGACGCGGATCGATCCCCGAGATTCCCCTCCAGCCAACGGAGCAGCGCGTGGCCGGCCATTCCCACTGGGCAAACATCTCCCGCAAGAAGTCGCTCATTGATGCGAAGCGGGGCAAACTGTGGAGCAAACTGGCGAAGGCGATCATCGTGGCAGCCAAGCATGGTGGGCCCGATCCCGACGCCAACCTCCGTCTCAGGTATGCGATCGATGCCGCGAAGGCGGTGAGCATGCCCAAGGAGAACATCCAGCGGGCGATCCGCACCGGTACCGGTGAGCTCAAGGGGGGCGATCTCGAGGAGTCGCTGTACGAGGGATATGCCGCCGGAGGGGTCGCGGTCCTCTGCGAGATCCTCACCGACAACAAGAACCGCACGGCACCGGAGATCCGCAAGATCTTCGAGATGTGCGGAGGCAAACTCGGGGCCACTGGGTGCGTCGCCTACCTCTTCTTGCGGAAGGGGGCCGTGCGTTTGCCACTGGCCTCGTGTTCCGAGGATCGATTGATGGAGTTGGCGATCGAGGCCGGGGCCGACGACGTGAAGCCCGCCGGTGACCGCTGGGAGGTGATCTGCGAGCCGTCCGCGATGGTCGATGTGATCGCGGCGATCCAGGGGGCCGGGATGACGATCGAGTCGAACGAGATCGTCCGCATCCCCACCAACTCGGTCGATGTCGACGATGTCGACACGGCCCGTCGGGTCCTTCACCTCATGGAACGGCTCGACGATCACGACGACGTCCAGAGCGTGGCGGCGAACTTCAACATCCCCGACGAGGCGATGGCCCAACTGGGGTGAGCCCGCGGGGGGTTATTCGAGCGCCGCAGCCGCCGCGGCGGCTGCCCCCGGCTCCTCGCCGTGCTCCACCTGCGGCCAGTAGGTGTCGAAGTCGAACTGCGGGCTGTTGTCGAGGTCGTGGCATTCGAGGCAGTTGTTCATAACCCGCTGCTTTGCCTGCGGCGTGTCGAGGGCGAGATGGAGCTCGGCCCGGAGCCGCTCCCGGTCGGCGGCAGGAACGCGAACCTGCCCCCTTTCGGCCGAGGCGTGGGCGGCGGCGGGCCCGTGGCAGTTCTCGCACCCCTGTTGGGCAAGCTGAGGCGTGGCCTTGACCCCCATGAATCCCCCCTCGTAGGGCTGGAACTTCTGCGGGGCCCAGCCGACGACGTGGCAGGAGAGGCACTCGGGGTCGCCGTCGCGGCGTGGTGTCTGGGTTTCCAGGGTGGTCAGCGCCTCGGCGTGCCCCGAGTTCGTCCACACCTCGAACGACGATGTGTGGCATTCGGCACAGGTGGCGCTGCCGGCGAACCGGCGGCCGGTCGGGTGGCGGCCGGGGGTGAGCCCGAGGCCCGTCAGCCCCAGCGTCTCCAGCTGCGCTTGGTAGCCGGCCAGAAGCCGGATCATCTCCTCGGCCTCTCCCCAGCGGGCATCGAGCGGCACACGCTGGGAGCGGATCGGCTGGGCGGCATCGTCGAACAGGCCGATGACGACGGCGAACATCCCCTTGTGGCCGAGCTCGAGGAGATGGCGGTCGACCGGGGATTTGCCGGCGGCCCGGTGCGGGGGAAGCTTCTCCAGTTGGGCGGGGGGCTCCTCGGCACCCCCCGCAGTGACCACGAAGTCAAACTGCGGATAGCGGGCCGCGAGTTGCTTCGTTTCCTCCGGGGTGGCAAAGGCGAGGAGCACCTGATGGTCGCAGCCCGCCCGGGCGAGGGCCGCGGCCGGTTCGACGAGCGCCTCGGCGGCCGGCCTGGTGGCGATCAGGTCGTTGCGGATCTCGGCCAGCTCGGCGTCCCCTAAAACGGCAGTGATGCCGATCTTCAGCCCTCCGGCCTCGACGACCCGGTAGAGCGGCGTGATCCCCGAATCGAATCCGATCAGGCCGACATTGGCGCACACGAACGGCGTCGGCTTGTCGCCAACCGCCGAAATCGCAGCCACGACCTCTTCAGCGGGGAGGCGGAGATCCTTGGGGCCGAAGCCAACGGCGGCGTACTGCATCGCCTTGAGGCCGTCGACGATCGAGCCAAACTTGATCTCCGTCTGCCGGCCGAACCGGTTGACCTGATCACCGAGATCGAGCGCTACCACCGGCCATTCCGCCGCGGCCAACGCCCCGAAGAAGTTGCGCCGTCGGCTCAAGCCCCCCTTCTGGTTCTCCTTGCCGGTGCACCCGCACGGCTCGATGTAGCCGTCGAGCTCACCGGTGAACACGAGGACGGCCTTCGGCTTCGGCCAGCCCTGAAAGACCTCGCCGTTGCGCTTCTGGAACGTCGCGGCCGTCTCGTCGCTGACCCCCGCCCCCCGTGACGGCGCAGCGGGAGCCTCGTTCGCAGCGGCCGGGGGTGCCAACAGGGGCAGCAGGCCCCCGCCGACGAGCCCTGCGAGGATCGTGACGGCTCCGCGTCGACCGACCCACGCGGCCATCCGGGCTAGGGGGAGGAGAGGACGGCGGCACCACGGGCGGAGGGGGCTGAACATGGCATCGATTCCGGCGGCTGGGGACTGGCGGGGGCACCGGGCGCCGTGATCGTCACGGGCCGACGGCGACACTCACGGGGATGGTCATCGTGGGGGAGTCGGGATGCCCCGTGTCGAGCACGATCCGGCCGGCCGGCGCCTGGCTCGATCCGAGATGGTTGCAGGGGGCACTCCCGGCGGGAATCGTAATCGTGAGGGGGAACCTCATGACCGCGCCGCTTCCCACGGGCTTGCCCTCGCCGACCGCCACCTGCATCGAGGCAGGAACTACGTCACGGACCACCGGGTGGACTGCGTCACGGTGGGCCCCCTTGGCCGTGATGAACACCTGCGTGTTCTTCCCGGTGCGCCCGGAAATGGTGCCGAGCTGGAGGACCTGACGCGAGGAATCCCATCCCTGGCCCGCTAAGGCAAGGTCACCCGCTACGGTTCCCTCGACGGTCAACTCCACCCGCACGATTTCGGGGATGAAGAGATCGATCTGGATCGTTTTGCGGAGGGGTCCGATGGGGACGCCGGCGAGAATCTCGACGTCGAGGAGAACTCCCCCCGTCGCGCCGCGCTCCCTGGCGATCTCCTCGGCGGACAGGGGGGTCGTTGTAAACGACACAAACTGGGAGGTTTCGGAGTCTGGGGTGGTGACCTCCTTAACCGTCGGCGGCTCCTTGCCGTAGGTGTAGATCCGCGACGAAGCCTTGACGCCCCCCTGGCTCGGAATCGACGTCAGGACGATCGATTTCGGCTCCGCCTTCCAGACCGGCACCACGAACCCCTCGACGACGAAGACGATCTCGGGGCGGCGGGGATCGTTGGTGAAAACGGTCGCCTGCTGTCTGAAGGCCCCTCCGGTCTTCCCCCGCCACTTCAGGCGCAGTTCCGCCGCCCCCCCTGGCGGGAGCAGCTTCTCGGCGTCGGTCTCGCCCCCCTCGACAGCCTCGAAGTCGCTCACGGTGCAGCTGCACGAGGTAGCGCCGCGGGTGATCTTGAGGGGCGCATCGCCGGCATTGCGGATGACGAACTTGTGCGTCTCCTCGGCCCCTTCGGCCATCGTGCCGAAGGCATACTGGGTCGACTGGGCATCGACTTTGGGTACGGCGATCCCCTCCTGAATCTGCAGGCCGGCCGGGTCGAACTCCCCGAGACGCCAGGGGCGCATCGAGGCCCGCGCGAGTGGGCTCCCCACGCCGACGAGCCCCCCGACCGCCACGGCCACTGCCACGACGCTCCAGGAACCGGGTGCTCGCACGCCCATTGCTCGTCCGCCAGTCGGCGGCCTCCATCCCGGGGCCGGTTGCCGCAACGGCCGTTTTGCCGCCCCGCCAGCCCCTGGAAAAAATTGTACGCCGCAGGCTCGGTTCCGCGTAGGCAAGGAGCTTGACAACCGGTTTCGGGCCCGCCGAGGAACGGCGTCAGTACGACCGCGCCAGCACGCTGCGGCGGCTCACCGGTTGCCCGGTGATCACGCACGTCCCCGGCTCATCGTCCCCGTCCATCGGCACGCAACGGACGGTGACCTTGAGCGGATCGAGGGCTTCGGTGACCGCCGGGTCGTCGGCGACATGGACGTGGGCAAAGCCCCCCTTCGCGCCCCCTTTCGCTTCCCCCTTTCCCTCCCCGTCGGCCCCGAAGAACTCCCGCAGGGCCTCGAGCGATTCGAGGCGGACGCTGCGACGGTCGCGGAACTCCCGCGCCCGATCGAAGAGCCCCTGCTGGATCTCGCCGAGAAAGTCTGCCGCCGTGGCAGCGAAGCGGTCGATCGGCACGCTCGTCCGCTCCTTCGTGCCGCGGTCGCGCCGCATGACGCTCACCGTCCCGGCGGCGAGGTCGCGCGGGCCGATCTCGACGCGCAGCGGCACCCCCTGTTTGACATGCTGCCAAGTCTTCTCGCCGCCGCGGATCTCCCGGACGTCGGTCCGGACACGGATCGGTTCCCCGCCGTAGCGGGCCGCGGCGAGGTCGGACTCGATCCGCCGGCAGGCGGCCAGCACCGCCTCCTTCTCCTCCGGAGTGCGGTGGATGGGGAGGAGAACGACGTGGGTCGGGGCGATCCTCGGCGGGAGCACGAGGCCATCGTCGTCGGAATGGGTCATGATCACCGCGCCGATCAGCCGCGTGGAGACCCCCCACGAGGTCGTCCAGCAGTACTCCTCGGTGCCGGACGGACCGGCGAACTTGATCTCCTGAGCGTGGGCGAAGTTCTGCCCGAGGAAGTGCGACGTGCCGGCCTGAAGTGCCTTGCCGTCTTGCATCATCGCCTCGATCGAGTAGGTGTCGACGGCCCCGGGAAAGCGCTCCGCGGAGGGCTTGGGGCCGCGGATCACCGGCATGGCGAGATCGCGTTCGGCGAAGGTGGCGTAGATGTCGAGCATCCGCATCGTCTCCTCGACCGCCTCGGTGCTCGTCGCGTGCGCGGTGTGCCCCTCCTGCCAGAGGAATTCGGTCGTGCGGAGGAAGACGCGCGGGCGCATCTCCCAGCGGACGACGTTGGCCCACTGATTGATCA
Source organism: Candidatus Kuenenia stuttgartensis (assembly GCA_945865325.1). GTDB lineage: Bacteria > Planctomycetota > Planctomycetia > Pirellulales > UBA1268 > QWOP01. The sequence continues at coordinate 33,261 of CAMBFA010000005.1, read as the reverse complement.
GCAGCGGCAGATCCCGCCAAGACTGCACCCAGCGGGCGAACATCGCCCCGATGATCGTTTCGCTTGTCGGCCTGACGATGAGGGGCTCCTCGAGCTTGCCGGTCGGGATCAGCTTCCCCTCCGGCGAGAGTTCGAGGCGGTGGTGCGTGACGACGGCGCATTCCTTCGCGAAGCCCTCGACGTGTTTCGCCTCCTTCTCGAGATACGACAGCGGAATGAAGAGGGGGAAGTAGGCGTTCTGGTGGCCGGTCTCCTTGAACATCCGATCGAGGATCGCCTGCATCCGCTCCCACATCGCGTAGCCGAGCGGCTTGATGACCATGCATCCGCGGACCGGCGACTGCTCGGCGAGATCGGCCGCCTTGACGACCTGCTGATACCACTCCGGGTAGTCCTCGGCGCGGGTGGGGGAGATTGCGTGGTCGGCCATGGGGGGCTCCGGGCGGGGCTGTCGAAGGGGAACGGGTAGAAGGGGGCGGAAAGCGGGGCCATCAGGGGGAACCGCGGCGGCGGGATTGTAGTCGCTGCGCCGTTTTTCCGCGGACCCGGCGGCACGGCCGCCCGGCGCTTGATAAAATCGTGCTACTTTCCGCTTCTTCCGCCAACCCCACTCCGGATCCCGCATGTCGCCTGCCGATTCCCCGAACCGTGCGGCCCGCCCCCCGTCCCAGCGACGCCAGGTCACGGAGCTGGCGCCGCAGACCGCGGTCGACCAGGTGTTCCTCGCCACCCACAAGCAGCTCCGGCCGAACCGCAACGGCCAGCTCTATCTCCAGGTCGAGCTCGCCGACCGAAGCGGATCGATCACCGGCAGAATGTGGAACGCCTCGGATGTCGAGTTCGAGGCCTTCGACGACGGGGACTACGTCCGGGTCGAGGGAATGACGCAGCTCTATTCTGGGAATCTCCAGCTCATCATCCAGGGGATCGGGCGGATCGATCCGCGCGTCGTCGATGAGTCGGAGTTCCAGGTCCTCTCGGCGGCCGACGTTGTCCGGCTGCGGGGGGAGCTGGCAGCGCTCCTGGCGACGATCCCGCCGGGGCAGCTCCGGGAGCTCGCCGACGAAGTGCTCGCCGACGGGGCCCTGATGACGGTCTTCTGCCGCTGCCCGGCCGGGGTCAAGCACCACCACGCCCACGCTGGCGGGCTCCTCGAGCATGTCGTCAATCTCCTCCGGCTCGCCGACCGGGTCGCCCCGCTCTATCCGGCGATCGATCGCGATCTCCTCCTCGTCGGGGTCCTGTTCCACGATCTGGGAAAGACGCTCGAGCTGGAGAGCGAGAACGGCTTCTCCTACACCGACGTCGGGCAGCTCCTCGGGCATGTCCTCCTCGGGCTGGAGCAGCTCGAGGTGAAGATCGCCGGGGTCGAGGCCCGCACCGGCAAGCCGTTCGATACCGATCTGGCCGTGCGGATCAAGCACATGGTGGCGAGTCATCACGGGCAGTACGAATACGGGGCGCCGAAGCTCCCCATGACCCTCGAGGCCCTCGCCCTCCATCACCTCGATCACATGGACGCGCGGCTCGCCGGCGTGCTCCAGCTCCTCCAGAACGAAGCGGCGATCGACGGCGGTTGGACCCAGTACCAGCAGTCGCTCGGGCGGAAGTTCTTCCGCGGGCGCGGCTGATTCCCCGCCCCCGGCGCGGTTCCCGACCAAACTTGGAGGCCACCGATGGCCCGCGATGAGCAGGAACGATCGTCCGACGGCCGCCCCGGCAAGCGCGCGGTGGGCCAGACGGCCCCCGGGGCACCGGCGGGAAGCAAGCCCGAGGGGGGGCGCGACGAGGTCATCGGGGTCTTCCGCCGCGCCGCCGGAGGCTACGGCTTCGTCCATCCGCTCACGGCCGCCGCGGGGACCCGGGAGGGGGATGTCCATATCGCCCAGTCGGCCTGTCTCGATGCGGTCAACGGCGACACCGTTCGGGTCCGGCTCTCGCGGGGGCGTGATTTCCGCCGCCCCGGCCTGTCGGGCGAGATCGTCGAGGTGGTGAGCCGGGCGAAGACCAGGTTCGTCGGCAGTTTTTTCGTCGCCGCCAATTCGGGCTGGGTGCAGATCGACGGCACGTCGTTTCCGCGGCCGGTGTCGGTCGGCGATCCCGGGGCCAAGTCGGTCCGCGAGGATGACAAGGTCGTCGTCGAGATCGTTCGCTTCCCCACCCATCTGCGGGACGGCGAAGGGGTGATCATCGAGGTCCTCGGGCAGGCTGGGGAGCCGGGGGTCGACACCCGTTCGATCATCCACGAGTTCGGTCTTCCCGGCCCGTTCTCCGACGAAGTCCTCGACGCCGCCCGGGCCGAGGCGGCACGGTTCACCGAGGCGGTCCCGGCCGATCGAAGGGATCTGACGGCGCGGACGATCATCACGATCGATCCGGTCGATGCCCGCGACTTCGACGACGCGATTTCGCTCGAGCGTCTGGAGCGCGATCACTGGCTCCTCGGGGTCCACATCGCCGACGTTGCCCACTTCGTGCCGGCGGGGGCGCCGGTCGACCAGGAGGCGCTGGCCCGTGGCACGAGCGTCTATCTCCCCGACCGGGTGATCCCGATGCTCCCGGAGATCGTCTCCAACAACCTCGCCAGCCTCCAGCCGGGGCGAGTGCGCTACGCGCGGACCTGCTGGATCGAGTTCAGCGCTGACGGGATTCCCGTCCACACCGACGTCGAACGGACGGCGATCCGCAGCTGTCGCCGGTTCACGTACGAAGAGGTCGATCAGTTCCTCGCCGACCCGGGCACGCCCGAGGTCGAGATGACCGGGGAGGTGCGCACGCTCCTGGAGCGGATGCGCGATCTGTCCCGCATCCTCCGCCGCCGGCGGAAGAACCGCGGGGCCCTCGAGCTCGACATGCCGGATGTGAAGGTCGACCTCGACCGCGACGGGCGGGTGGCCGGCGCCCATGTCGTCGCCAATACCGAGAGCCATCAGATCATTGAGGAGTTCATGCTCTCGGCGAATGAGGCCGTCGCCGAGCGCCTGTCGGCGGCTGGGGCGGGGTTCCTGCGCCGCATCCATGCCCCCCCCGATCCGCGCAAGCTCCGCCAGTTGACGGAGTTCGTCTCGGAGTTGGGTTTCGAGGTCGACACACTCGAGAGCCGGTTCGAACTCCAGCGTCTCCTCGGTCTGACGCGCGGTCGTCCCGAGGAGCATGCCGTCCACTTCGCCGTGCTGCGGAGCCTCGCCCGAGCCGTCTACGGGCCCCAGCCGGAGGGGCACTACGCGTTGGCCAGCGACTGCTACTGCCATTTCACTTCGCCGATCCGCCGCTATCCCGATCTCGTCGTCCACCGTGCCCTCGACCAACTGGCCCGCGGCCGCCGGGCCCCTAACGACGGCCTCGTCGAACTCGGGCTCCACTGCTCGACCCTCGAACGCCGTGCCGAGGCCGCCGAGCGGGAGCTGGTGAAGCTCAAGATCCTCCTCTTCCTCTCCTCGAGGATCGGCACCGAGATGGAGGCGGTCGTCACGGGGGTCGAGCCGTTCGGACTCTTTCTCCAGGGGCTCGAGCTCCCCGCCGAGGGGCTCTTGACGCTCGCCGAGCTCCCCGCCGACAGCTACCGCTTCGATCGGGCCAGCCACTCCCTCGCCGGACGGCGTCCGGGGCAGTCATGGCGCCTCGGCGACCGCGTCCGGGTGGCGGTCAAGAAGGTCGACCTCGACCGGCGCTCACTCGAGTTTCGGTTTGTCGGCGAACGGGGGAAGGCCCCGCCCGGTCTCCGTGCCGCCCGCCACGTGAAGGGATCGCGGCACGCCCGCAAGCCCGACGGCAAGGGGAAGGCGAAAGACCGGAAGGCCGGGGGGCGGCGCGGCCGCTAACGCCACGCGCCTGCGCCGGCCGGGATGGCCGGCGCGTGGCGGGATCGGCGCGGGCCCCTACAATCGGCCCTATGATGACTGGTCCAGCATCCCAGCCCAGAGAAGGAACGAGTCTGTGAGCGATTCGGTGACGCCCCCCCTGCCCCGACCCACCAGCCTCCGCGAGACCCCGCTGGGCCAGTGGCATGCGGCGCATGGTGGCCGGATGGTCGACTTCGCCGGTTGGACCATGCCGGTCCAGTACGCCTCGATCGTCGACGAGCACCTTGCCACCCGGTCGTCGGTCGGCCTGTTCGACGTCTCGCACATGGGTCGGTTGTCGGTGACTGGCCCCGGCGCCCTCGACTGGCTGGAGTCGATGCTGACGCGGAAGGTGGCCGGGATCGTGCCGGGGCAGTTTCGCTACACGCTCGTCACAGCCGATGCCCCCGCCCCTGTGGTGATCCTCGATGACGCGTTGGTGAGCCGCGACAGCGATGCCGCCGACGGCACACCGCGGATGGGGTTGGTCATCAACGCCGGCAATCGGGAACGGGTCGTGGCATGGCTGCGGTCTCGGCTTCCCGCCACCGGCGTCGACCTGGTCGACCACACCCTCGACACTGCGATGATCGCCGTTCAGGGGCCAAAGGGGGTCGATCTCGTCGCCGGGCTCTCGTCCGAGGGGGATGGAACGCGGATCCGGGCCCTGGGGAACTACCGGGGAACGACGGCCACGGTGGCCGGGCATGCCGCCGCCGTCAGCCGCACCGGTTACACCGGCGAGGACGGCGTCGAGGTGACGGTGGCGGCGGTCGATGCGGTGGCCGTCTGGGAGGCGATCCTCGCCGCGGCGGTGCCGCTGGGGGGACGCTCGTGCGGACTCGGGGCCCGAGACACCCTCCGCCTCGAGGCGGGGATGCCGCTCTACGGCCACGAGCTCCACGCCGACAGCGATCCTTTTGCCCTCGGACTCGGTCTGGCGGTGAACCTCGAAGGGCGGACGTTCCCCGGGCGTGGAGCCCTCGCCGTGCTCAAGGCCGGGCAACCGGAACGCATCCGCATCGGGCTCGATCTCGGATCGAAGCGCTCGGCCCGCGAGGGGAACCCCGTGCTCGGCGGGGCCGGCGGGGAGATTGGGGTCGTGACCAGCGGCAGTTTTGCCCCCACGATCGGCCATGCCGTGGCGATGGCGATGGTTGCCCCGGCGTTTGCCTCCGAGGGGACGGTCGTGGAGATCGCAATCCGGGATGCCCGTCAGCAGGCCCGCGTGGTCGGCTTGCCGTTCCATCGTCGGCCGCCGGGTGGTGGAAAACCGCCGGCCGCGGGATGATGGACGGGAGTGACAATCCCGACCGACCAACGGAATGGTTCGATCAGACAGACAAACCAGAGGAGAGGCGTCGATGCTGAAGGACGTGCGATTTGCGAAGTCCCACGAATGGATTAGCCCCGTGGCCGGGGGTGTGGCAACGGTCGGGATCTCGGCCTATGCCGTCGAGGCCCTCACCGATCTTGTGTTCATGCAACTCCCGGCGGTCGGGCGAAAGGTGAAGGCAGGGGAGTCGATCGGCGAGATCGAGAGCGTCAAGGCCGTCAGCGACCTCTACGCCCCGGTGTCGGGCGAGATCGTCGAGGTCAATTCAACCCTCCCCGATCACCTCGAGACCCTCGGGCAGGATCCGTTCGGTGCCGGCTGGATCGTGAAGATCCGTCCGGATGACCCGGCCAACATCGATGCCCTCCTCGACCGGGCCGCCTACGAGGCGCTCATCGGCAGCCAACCGCACTGATGTTCCCAGTGAAGCCCGGCCTCTCCGATGGCGGCTCTGCAACCGGCGCCGCGCCGATCGTGGCGTGGTGGGATCCGCCGGCCGACGGGGCCACGAACATGGCGCTCGACGAGGCCCTGGCCTCTGAGGCGATCAGGCTCGATCGGGTGCTCGTGCGGATCTCTACCTGGTCGGAGCCGACGCTGTCGTTGGGGGCATTCCAGGCGATCGGAGAGGCTCGCGCTCTGGCCGCGCTGGAGGGTCTGCCGATGGTCCGCAGGCCGAGCGGCGGAGGCGCCATCCTCCACGGGAGTGATGTCACGCTCTCGGTCGCCGTGCCCCGGGCCCACCCTTGCGGAGGCTCGCCGCAGCGACTCTACGACACCGTCCACGCGGCGCTCGTGGCCGAACTGGCGGCCCGCGGGATCGCGGCGGGCCTGTCGGCGGGGGAATCGACCGGGACCAGGCCGGGGGCGGGTACCGCGGCCGTCGGGCTGCCCGGGGATCGGGCGTTGCTCTGCTTCGACCGGCGGGCGACCGGGGATGTCGTCGTGCCCGTGGCGGATGGTCGGGGGAACGCCGATGCGAAGGTTCTCGGCAGCGCCCAGCGGCGCCTGCGCGGTGCGGTTCTCCAGCACGGCAGTCTTCTCCTGGCGGCCAACCGGCTCGTCCCGGAGTCGGTCCGCCATCCGGGGCTCGACGACCTGCAGGCTCCGGGCGGGGCCTTTGCCGGCTGGGGGCCGGGCGGGATCGACCTCGTGCGGGGCTGGCTGACGAGGCTCGCCGCAGCCTTCGGGGAGGGGCTCGAGGAGCCGTCGGGATGCTTCGTTCCCTCACCTTTAGCGGGGGTCGAGGAGGGGATGGTCCGTTTTCGGCAAGACAGTTGGAACGCCCGTCGCTAAGATGGAGGGCAAATCTCGGGCTGGAGGAAAGTCAGCATTTTTTTTCTCTCAAAGAGTAAGCTTTTGTCGATTTTTCGGCGGCCTGTCGGTCCACGTGGGCCGGCGGGAGTGGTAGGGCCCGGTCTGGCGTGGGTGGAGACAGCCGCACCATGATCACGAAGCTGATCGTCGCCTCCGGCAAGAGTGCCGGTCGTTCGATCGCAATCAAAAAGAATTCGCTTCTCATCGGCCGCGCCGAGGAGTGCGATGTCCGCCCGTTGAGCGACGACGTCAGCCGCCGTCATGCGGCAGTCCACGTCGGCCCCGCCGACGTTTGGGTCGAGGACCTGGGGAGCCGCAACGGCACGTTCGTCAACGGCGCTAAGATCACCGCGAAGACGAAGGTCGTGTCGGGGGATCTGATCCGGGTCGGGGCACTCGAGCTCACGGTCTCCTGTTCCGATCCGGTCGCCCCCGAGGGAGGGGATCAGGACGTATCGAAGTGGCTGATGGCGGACGATGCCCCCGCCGGCATGTTCGACACCACCCGGTCATTGCGCGCCACGGCCGACGGTTCTATCGGTCCAGCGGCTCTGCCAACGGCCGAGGCCGATTCCAACAGCATCCATGCTGCCGCGTCGGCGTCTGACAACGTGCACGGTTCGACGATCTCCGGGATTTCCGGGGATGCCCACTCGACGACTGTCTCCGGATCGGCGACCGCCAAGAACAGCGGCAGTTCCACAAAGGTCGGCCAGCCCGTTGAGGAGACGAAGTCGGACAGTTCCGTGGCGATCGATGCCGTGAAGCAATCGCATTCCAAGCCCGGCTCGCTCCCCCCTGCCGCGCAGAAGGGGACGGTCAACTCGCGTGATGCCGCCGCCGAGGCGCTGAAGAAGTTCTTCGGCAACCGGTGACGGCCATCCACCCGAACCTCCGCTGGGTTACGGGTCGCGGTTACGGGTCGGGGGGGCGGTGCGGATGACGCGGGGGATGACGGTCGTCCCGGCGGAACAGTCTTCCCCGCCGGAATCTTTTCGCTCGATTCCCTGACCTGCGCCGTCGGAGGCGGGAATACTTCCGGCAGAGTTTCACCAGCCGTCGTAGTCCCTCGTCGAGGAGATCCGTTCATGCCCGCCGCCATCGTCGCCGATCGCCCGAGCCGCACCTCCCCCTCCCGCTGCGACGAGTCCGCGGGCCCCCACCGCTCGCCGAAGGGCCCCCGCCGCCGGTTTATTGACCCGACCACCTGCGACCGCGATTACGGTTTGGAGGAGGTCGAGTTCATGCAGGCCTTGGAGCGCTACAAGCGTGCCAGCGGGCGGATGTTCCCGACCTGCAGCGAGATTCTCGAGGTGGTCCGCTCCCTCGGCTACCGGCGCGACATCCCCGCCTGATGCTGGCGGCCCGGTGCGGATGCGTCGACTGTGGGGGATAGGGGAGAGAGGGTTTAGCCCCTGGACTTGTCGAAGAGCGGGTCGGCCGGTACCGTCCGTCGCCCCCTTCCCCCGTCGGAACGCCCGTCTTGCCGCTCAACCCTTCCCCAGCGCCGCCGTCCCGCACAAAAGCGTCCGCCCTCGCGGTGGTGATGGTGCTGCTGGCCGGCTGCGGGTCGCTGACGCGCAACGACAACGCCGAGGGGGTGAAGCTCTATCAACAGGGGAACTATCTCGGCGCGGTGAACCACTTCCAGCAGGCGCTCGACAGGCAGCCGGGGAGCCCCGACTGCTTCTACAACCTCGGCGCCACGTACCACCAGCAGGCGAAGGTGTTCGGCAAGGGGAGTGACTGGCGCACGGCGGAGCAGTACTACCACCTCTGCCTCTCCCGGAATCCGAATCACGAGGCCTGCCAACGCGCCCTGGCGGTCCTCCTCGTCGAGGAACAGCGCAGCCCCGAGGCGATCGCGCTGCTGGAGGACTGGTCGCGCCGGCAGCCGAACAACCCCAACCCGCAGATCGAACTGGCGCGACTGTGCCAGGAGCATGGCGACTTTCGCGAGGCGGAGAATCGACTCGTCGACGCGTTGGCGATCGATCCGGCGAATCCGCGGGCCCTCGTCGCGCTCGGCCAGATCAGGGAATCGACCGGCGACATGAACCAGGCGCTGGCCGACTACTCGCGGGCCCTTTCGGTCGATGGCCGGCAACCGGTGGTGGCCGCCCGCGTGGCATCGCTGGCCGGGGCCACACCGACGGCCACGGTGAGGACGGCGGCCCTGCCGACGAGCCAGGGGGGGGGCCTGCCACTCCCGCCCCCCGCCGGCGGACTCCCGGTCGAACTGCCACCGTCCTCGGGATGGGGGCCGGCTCCCGCAGTGCTCCCGCCGGGGGCTTCAAACGGTTTCGCGGCCCCGCAGTCGGCCCCTGCCGCGGGGGCCGTTCCCGCCCGTTGACCCTTCCCGCAGCGGGTCCTATCCTGCGGCGTTCCCGGGACAGCGACGGCTCGGCCGTTGATGACGGGGGGAATCCCGCCTTCCCCCCTCCCCCGGGGGAACGCCGCTCGGCGGCGCGTTCCGGCGAAGGCAGCCCCGGCGGACCGAGAGCCCCGGGTGCCTCGGCACCGCAGGGCGGAATGGAGAGCACCCGAATAATGGATCGCACGATTCCGACGTCCGGGACCCCCAAGCGCGTCTTCAACTTCTCCCCCGGCCCGGCGGTCCTGCCGCTCGAGGTGCTCCAGCGCGCCCGCGACGAGATGCTCTCCCTGCCCGGGGTGGGGATCTCGGTCCTCGAGGTCAGCCACCGCAGCCCACCATTCGACCGGATTCTCGAGGAGACGATCAACGATCTCCGCACGCTGCTTGGGATCGGAGGCGATCACGAAGTGGTGTTGCTCCAGGGTGGGGCGAGCCTGCAGTTCTCGATGGTGCCGATGAATCTCCTCCGTGGGCAGCCTGGCCCCGCCGACTATCTGGTCACCGGCACCTGGGGGCACACCGGGGCCAAGGAGGCCCGCCGTGAGGGGCGAGTCCATGTCGCCTGGGACGGCGAGGCCTCGAACTACGATCACCTTCCCGCGACCGAAGAGGTCAAACTCTCCCCGGATGCCGCCTACCTCCACGTGACGAGCAATGAGACGATCCAGGGGGTGCAGTGGAAGCACGACCCGGTGTTCGGTAGAGCGCCGCTGGTCTGCGATTGCTCGAGCGACTTCCTCTCCCGCCCGATCGATGTGGCGAAGTACGGCCTGATCTACGCCTGCGCCCAGAAGAACGCCGGCATTGCCGGGGTCACCGTCGTGATCATCCGCAAGGATCTCCTCGAGCGGTCGCGCGACGATCTGCCGACGATGCTCGACTACCGCACCCACGTGAAGAACGGATCGCGGTCGAACACGCCGCCGGTGTTTGCCATCTACGTCCTCGGTCTGGTCTGCCAGTGGATCCGGGACCGCATGGGTGGCCTCGAGGGGATGGCCCGTCACAATGCCGCCAAGGCCCAGACGCTCTACGACGTGCTCGATCGTTCGGCCGGCTTCTATCAGGGGCATGCCGCCCCCGCATGCCGCTCCGATATGAATGTCACCTTCCGGCTCCAGAACGAGGCGCTGGAGAAGGAATTCGTGAAGGGGGCGACCGCCCGTGGCCTTATCGACCTCAAGGGGCACCGATCCGTCGGCGGCATCCGTGCGAGCATCTACAACGCGATGCCGGTCGAGGGAGTCGCCGAGCTGCGCGACTCCATGATCGAGTTCCAGAAAACCCACGGTGGCTGATCCCCCCGCCCCGGAGCCCGGCCCGTCCCGCCGGCTCTGCGGAGGATGCCCCATCCCAGTCCCGATTGCGATCTGAAGTCTCCATTGTCTGCCGGCCGCGACGCCCCCTCACCCCGCCGAGAAGCCGTTCATGCCCTCCATCATCGTGCTCGACACCCTTAGCCCCGATGGCCTGGCCCTCCTCGATGCCGCGGCGGCCCACGGCATCACCTACGAGGTGGCGACGGGGCTCTCCGGGGAGTCGCTCCGTGCGTGCTTGGCCCGGCATGACGGGGCAATCTGCCGCAGCGGCGTGAAGATCACCGCTGATGTGCTGGCGGGCAATCAGCGGCTCAAGGCGATCGTGCGGGCCGGGGTCGGCACCGACAACATCGACAAGGATGCGGCTACGCGGCAGGGCATCGTGGTGATGAACACGCCGGCCGGCAACACCGTGAGCACGGCGGAGCACGCGTTCGCGCTCCTTCTGGCTCTCTCCCGCAACATTGCCGCCGCCGATGCGAGCCTCCGGGCCCACCGCTGGGACCGGAACAAGTTCATGGGGGCGCAGGTGGCCGGCAAGACGCTCGGCATCGTCGGGCTGGGCCGCATCGGCCAGACCGTCGCCTCCCGGGCCCGGGCGTTCGAGATGCGGGTGCTCGGCTTCGACCCGTTTATCTCGGTGGAACGGGCCGCCGAGCTGGGCATCGAGCTCGTCCCCAGCGTTCATGCCATGCTCCCCGAGATCGATTACCTCACCGTTCATACGCCCCTCACGGCCGAGACGAAGCATCTTGTCGGCATGAAAGAGCTCGATCTCCTCAAGCCGGGCGTTCGCCTCATCAACTGTGCCCGGGGCGGGATCTACGACGAGCAGGCGCTCGTCGAGGGTCTCGATCGCGGGGTGATCGCCGGCGTGGCTCTCGACGTGTTTGAGAAGGAGCCGTGCACGGAGTCGCCCCTGTTCGACAAGCCGGGCGTGCTCGTCACGCCGCACCTCGGGGCGAGCACCGAGGAGGCGCAGTCGCAGGTGGCCGTGGAGGGGGTCGGCCTGCTCGTCGACTTCCTCGCCACCGGCGCCATCCGCCATTCGGTGAACTCCAGCCCTATCGACCCGGCCACGCTCGAGGGGGTGAAGGGCTTCCTCGACCTCGCCTGGCGGCTCGGCCTCCTCCTCTCCAAGCTCGACGACGCCCCGCCGCGGTCTTGCTCGATCGCCTACCGGGGGGAGATCGCCTCCCGGTCGACAAAGCTCGTCACCGCGGCCTTCGCTGCGGGTCTCCTCGAAGGCGTCGCCGACGATGTCAACATCGTCAATGCCGAAGTGCTGCTCCGGGAGCGGGGCATCGACCTGGTGGAACAGAGCCGGACCGACCCCGGCGCCTTTAGCTCCGTCGTCGCGGTCGACCTCGTCGCCGAAGGGCGCGTCCACCGGGCTGCCGGCACGCTCTTCGGTCACGCGATGCCGAGATTAGTGCAGCTCGAGGGGCACCGGCTGGAGGCCTACCTCGACGGGATCGTGCTGTTCTTCACCCATCAGGACTTGCCGGGGATCATCGGCAACGTCGGCACGGCCCTCGGTGGCCTGGGGGTCAACATCGCGCAGATGACCGTCGGCCGGTCGGCTCCGGGGGGAGACGCAATCGGGGTGCTGAATCTCGATGTGGAGCCCTCGGCGGAGGCGATCGCCGCCGTGGCCGCCGTCCCCGGCATCCGCTCGGTCCGGGTGGTAAGAATGCCCCCGGCCGGCCAACTCCCCAACTGGTTGGCGATGTCGACGTCGGCCAGCCGCGCGGCCCGGAAGTGATCCGTCGGTCGGCCGATCGCGTTTGACGCCCCTGCGGCGATTGTCACAATGCAGCGAAGGGACGGGGCGATCGACGTGGCGGTCGGATTGTCCGGCCGGTCGAGGCAAGAGCGGGAGTGGCTGGCATCCGACGGGGGTCATCCCTGATCGATGAAAGGCCCCTGATCGTCGTGTGGCGGGGGGGCGGAGAGAGGATCGGGGGCTGGGATCATGACGCGTTTCCACGGTGGCCTGCGGGCCGGTCACGGGATCGGATCGATCCTCCTGCTCGGTGGCTTTTTGCTCGGTGGTCTTTTGGCAGCCCTGCCACTGCTCGTGGTCGATGCTGGCGGGGTGCTCTTTGCAGCCCTGTTGCAGTCAGAGGGAGCCGGGGCGGAGAACGGCAGCAATGCCGAAACGACCACCCGCCGGCTCCTCGACGCGCTCGCCGAAAAGCGGATGGACGATGTCGTGATCGCGGTCCTCGACCGGGTCGCGGCCGATCCTGCCACCACGGCCGATTTCCGCCGCAGCCTTCCGCTGCGGCGTGCCACCGCGCTCTCCTCCCTGGCACGCCGCGAGTCCCCCGGGGCCCGCCGGGCCGCGATGCTCGAGCAGGCGGCCCAGGAGGTCGACCGTTGTCTCGCAGCGGTGCCCACCGGTGACGAGGCGGTCGCCGCCTACACGCAGAAGGGAAACCTTCTCGTCGAGCAGGGCCGGATCAAGCTCGCGCAGGCGAAGCGCCCCGGGGAGGATGCGGCGAAGCTCATGGCGGAGGCGCTGCCCCTCTTCGACGGCGCGATTGCGGCGCTCGAGGCGCCGCCGCGCGAGCCGGGCGCCGAGCCCCCCCCGCCAACGAATGCCGAGGATGCCGTGCTCGCGAGCCTCCGCGAGGTCGATGCCCGCCTCGCCCAACTCAAGAACACCGGCAAGGAGAAGGAGGGGAACGAGTCGTCGGCTGGGAAGAAGGCCCGGCGGCCGGCGAAGAAGTCGTCGACCGACGTCAAGGCGATGGAGCGGCTCGAGGATCGTCAGGACGAATTGCGGGGGGAGTTGCTTCAGACCCGACTGCTTGTCGGCAACGCGTACTTCGAGAAGTCGAAGGCGCTCCCGCCGGGGGGGGCCGAATGGAAGGGGGTCGTGAGGGCTTCGGCCGAGCGCTACCGGAAGCTGTTCGAGAAGTATCCCAAGTGGGGGGCGGGCCTCTATGCCAGGTACTACGAGGGACGAAACTACCTCGTTCTCGCCCAGGCCGAGACGGTGCCGGAGGAGCGTCGCAAGCTCCTCGACACGGCGCTGCTGACGCTCGCGAGCATCCGCGGCCTCGAGGGGGAATCGGGGTTCGTGCCGACGCTCCGTGCCAAGGCGGTCAACGCCTCGCTCGAGTGCTGGCTGGAGGAGAAGGTCTATGACCAATTCGACGACCGGCTCCAGAGGCTCTCCCTGGCGAACGTGCCGGCCAACCGGCTCGACGCCGATTGGCTGGGGATGAAGGTCCGCTCGGCGCAGCTGCTGGCGGAGAAGGCTGAGGTCCTCCCCGCCGACCAGAAGGGGAAGAAGCCGGGAATGCTGCGGGACGCCAAGAAGCTGGCCACGGACGTCGCCCGTCACAACAAGGACTTCGCTCGCGAGGCCCGGGCCCTTCTCGAAAAGCTCGGCCGGGCCGCCCCCGACGACGACGACGATCCGGCGGCCTCGTTTGCCGCGGCCTTCGACGTCGCGGCCGGGGCCGTGACCGCGATGCAGGAGAAACAGGCCGAGGCGAAGGGGGCGACGGCGGCCGCAAAGCCCGACGAGGCTGCGGCGGCCCTGGAAGCGGCGGGCGTCGAGCGGGGGCGGGCTCTTCAATCGCTCCAGCGGGCGCTGATGCGTGGTGACGGAGTTGCCGCCGACGATCTCAACCGGGCCCGCTCCCTCCTCACCTACCTCCTCTATGACGCCCGTCGCCTCTACGATGCGGCCGCGGTGGGCACACTCCTGGCGGAGCGCTACCCCAATGCAAAAGGAGCGCGGCAGTCGGCGAAGATTGCGATGGCGAGCTGGCAGCAGCTCGGCCGGGATGGGCCGGCGCCGTGGCGCGCGGCGGCCAAGACGCGGTGTGCGGATGTCGCGGCGCTGATCATGCGGACTTGGCCCAAGGAGCCGGAGAGTGCCGAAGCGGCGCAAATCGCGGTCGCCTCGGCGGCCGAGGCGCACGACGCCGACCGGCTCGTGAAGATCATCGGTGACGTGCCCCGCGACACCGCCAAGGGGGCCGAGGTGCTCCTGCGAGCCGGCGGGGCGCTGTGGCGCGAGGTCGTCGAGCGGCGTCGGCTCCCCGAGGACGTCCGCCCCACGGCCGAGGCCCTCGCGGCCTGGAAGGGACGGGCCATCGACGGCCTCGACGCCGGTCTGGCCGCCGTTCCCACGGCCGGTGTCAGCCCGGTGGCCGTGGCGGGGGGGCTGGCCCGTTGCCAGATCGCGATCGAGGATGGAGACCAAGCCCTGGCGGCGAAGCTGCTCGAACATCCCTCCTGGGGGGGCTGGACGGTCCTCTCCTCCGGTGACGCCGTCGCGGCGTCGGGGGTGCTTGCCGAGAATGCCGCCACGGTGGCGCTGCGGTTTTTCATCCAGTCGCAGCAGCTCGACAAGGCCCAGCAGGCTTTCGACAAGCTCGAGGCGGTGGCCGGCACTGGCCCCGAGGCGACCGCCAAACTGACGAACATGTACCTGGCGATGGGGCGCGACCTCCAGGGGCAACTCGAGGCCCTAGCCGCAGCCCAGGGGGACGCGGCGGCAGCGCCGGCGGCGGCGCTGGGGATCCTCGCCGGGTTTGAGAAATTTCTCGAGGGGGTCGCCAAGCGGGATGCAAAGGTCGCCTCCCAGATCTGGGTGGCGACGACCTACCTCTCGCTCGGATCGGGGAGCGGGTCGGGCTCGGTCGTGCCCCAGGCGAAGGCCTCGACGTACCTGGCGCGGGCGGCTGAGGTGTATGAAAAACTTCTCGCAGGCTCGGGCGCCGCGACGGCCGGGAGCGGCGAGGAGATCGCCCGCTTCGTCCCCTCGATCCGCCTCAAGCTGGCGAGCGTCTACCGGGAGCTGGGGCGCTGGGAGGAGGCCCTCGGGCATGTCGACTGGATCCTCTCCGATCCGAAGCGTCAAAACTCGCTCGACGCCCAGATTCAGGCCGCCGAGTTGCTCCAGGCGGCCGGGGAGAAGGCCACGGATGGCGCTGCCGCCGCACGCTTTCTGCGGGAGGCGATCGCCGGCCGGAAGAGCCAGGGGGGGGTGGCCTGGGGGTGGGGGGGAATTGCCAACCGGCTCGCCCGCCAGGCCGCCGACCCGAAAGCGGTCGACGCGCGGGCGAAGTTCTTCGCGGCGCGGCTCAACGTCGTCCGCTGTCGCCTCGCCCTCCTTGCGAAGCCCGGGCAGGACCGGGCCAAGCTTCTCCAGATGGCGTTCAACGATGTCTCTGTCACCTACCGCCTCTATCCCGACCTCGGCGGTGACTCGTTCCGGGCCCAGTTCGATGCCTTGCTGAAACAGATCCAAAAGGAACGCGGCGAGACGAGCCCCCGCGGGCTCGCCGAGCTCGATGCGCCCCCTGTCGCCGCCTCATGACGCCCGCCCGCTCGACCAGGAATCCCCCCGCCATGCCGACGTTCATCCGCCGGGGAGCGATCCCCGCCCCATGGTTCCTCCCCGTCCTCCTCGTCGGGCTCCTTCCTGCCGGGGGCGAGGCCGCCGCGCAGACGGCCGACCGGGTGGTGACAACCGCCGGCACGCTCTCCGGCCGTGTGACGGCGACGGACGCCAACGAGATTCAGCTCGAGGATCGTTCGGGAGAAACCAAGAAGATCCCCGTCGACCAGATTCGGGAGGTGCAGTTCGGCGCCGAGCCTGCGGAGCTGAAGTCGGCCCGCTCGATGCTGCTCCGCGGTCGGGCGGCCGACGCGCTCGAGGAATTGGCCAAGATCGGTGCAAACGATCTCGACGGCGCCGAGCCCATCCTCCTCGACGAGGTCGACTATGTGCGGGCGGCGGCGACGGCGCGCGTGGCGCTGGCCGCCGGGGGTGATCCCCGTGAGCCGGGGAAGCTCGTGGCCGATTTCGTGACGAAGCACCCGGAGAGCCACCACGCCTATGACATGCAGGAGCTTCTGGGGGACCTCCTGGCGCGGGCCGGGAGGATCGACAACGCTTTGGCCGCGTTTGGGCAGCTTGCGAAGGGGCCACCGTCCTTCAAGGTCCGGGCGGCTTCGGCCAGGGCGGCGATGCTCCTCGATCAGGGGAAATATGCCGAGGCCCTGGGGGAATACGATGCGGCGGTGCAGATCCGCACCACCGACGAAGCCAGCGCCGCCCAGAAGCGTGCGGCCGAGCTGGGGCGGGCCCGTTGTCTGGCCCAACTCGGCAAGCCCGAGGAGGCGATCACGCTCGTCCAGTCGGTCATCCAGCAGGCCGATCCGGAGGACGGGGAGGTGCTCGGCCGGGCCTACAATGCCCTCGGTCAGGCCTACCGGGCCGTGGCGGGGAAGGAGCAGGATGCCCTGATCGCGTTCCTCACCGTCGATCTCGTCTACAACAAGGCCCCCGAGAATCACGCCGAAGCCCTCTACAACCTCGTTGAGCTGTGGGAGAAGGGGGCCAATCCGGAGCGCTCCAGGGAGGCCCGATCGACGCTCGAAACGAGCTATCCTGGCTCGCGGTGGGCGAAGAAACTTACGGCGGCGAAGCCATGATCGAAGGGGGGGCGGAGGCCCGTTCCGGCACCCCGGCTTGAGGCGACGAACCCAGGTGACGTACGATCCATCGGGTCTGGGACCGTGGGCGGCTTCCGGAGTCACCGGCCGGTCGTTGGAATCGGGGATCAGGTGTGAGGGGATCGGTCGGATCGACATTTTAGGAGACGAGCATGCAGTCGGCTGCGATCGAGGTGGTGAGTGGATACGGCGGTGGCGCGGCGCTGCTCCCGGAGGTGGGCTCAGCGCTTCTACGGGGCCTCCGTGCGACGCTGTCGCGGGCGGCGCTTGCCGTGGCGCTCCTCCTGCCGTCGGCGGCGGCCATCGGGCCCGTTCTCTCCCCGACCGTCGCCGTCGCCCAGGACGATCTCGCCGACGAGGAGGGGGCACCGGCCGAGGGGGAGAGCATGCTCGCCTTCTACTACAACGCGCTCGGTCTGCGGTATGTGATCATCTTTCTCCTTCTCTCGTTTGCCCTCGTCGCGCTCCTGGTGATGTGCTTCCTCCAGATCCGCCGCGAGGCGCTGATGCCGAAGGCACTCCGCGACGGTTTCGAAGCCCA
This sequence comes from Candidatus Kuenenia stuttgartensis, assembly GCA_945865325.1. Classification (GTDB taxonomy): domain Bacteria; phylum Planctomycetota; class Planctomycetia; order Pirellulales; family UBA1268; genus QWOP01. The sequence continues at coordinate 16,043 of CAMBFA010000005.1, read as the reverse complement.
TCTGGAGGCCAAGGAATTTCAGCAAGCCTACGATCTGGCCAAGGCCGATGACTCCTATCTCGGCCACGTGCTCGCGGCCGGCATGGGCAAACTCCAGTCCGGCCATCCCGCCGCCGTGGAGGCGATGCAGGAAACGGAGGACGATGAGGCGATGAAACTCGAGCATAAGATCAGCTACGTGTCGTTGATCGGGGCGCTGGCGCCGATGTTCGGCCTCCTCGGGACGGTCGACGGGATGGTCGGGGCGTTCATGGTGATCGCCAAGTCGGCGACAGCCCCCAAGCCGTCGGAGCTGGCCATCGGCATCTCCCAGGCGCTGATCACGACGCTCATCGGGCTGTGGCTGGCGATCCCGGCTATCGCCTGCTTCGCGCTGTTCAAGAACTGGCTCCAGAAGCTCAACGGTGAGGTCGCCGAAGAGTCGGAGAGGCTGATGTCGCGCTTCCAGACGATGGGCGTCAAGAAGTGACGAGTGGCTCTCCTTCCCCGTAGCGGATCTTCCCCGGAGCGATTCGACCCATGGCCAAACGCAACGGCGGTCCGTCGAATACCGAGATCGACATGACGCCAATGATCGACATGACGTTTCAGTTGATCACGTTCTTCATGTTCGTGATGAACTTCTCGGAGGCGGAGCAGGATGACCGCATCCAGCTGCCGTCGAGCCAGCTCGCAAAGCCGGCCGAAGGAGTCATCGAGAAGCCGATCACGCTCCAACTCACGAATGCCGGCTCGGTGATCTACGCCGGCGAGCTCGTCGCCGTCCGCGATATCGGGGCCTACCTAGAGCGCGAAAAGACGGTCATGATCGACGAGAATCGCGAACCGAATTCAGCGACGATCATTGTCCGGGCCGATGGCCGGGCGAAGACGGGGGAGGTGCAGGACATCATCCGCATCTGCCAGGAGAAGGGTTTTGAGCGGTTCGCCCTCCGGGCGCAGTACGACGACAGGCGGTGAACCAAATGGCACGCAGATCCAGCTCGGGATTGACCGACAAGGTCGAGATCAACATGACGCCGATGATCGACGTCGTCTTCCAGTTGATGTCGTTCTTCATGTGCACCCTGAAGGTCGTCTCCCCGGAGGGGGATTTCGACATCCGCATGCCGATCGCGGCTGCAGCGGCGGCGGCCCCGGACGACCAGCAGGTGCCGCCGGTCCGGGTGAAGCTCTCGGCCGCGCCCGACGGGAGCCTGGCCGCGATCGCGATGAACGGCACCCCTGTCGCCGACTTCGACGAGCTCCGGAAGCGGATCGTCGGGCTGGTCGGGGCCGACAGCGGCCCCAACTCGCTCGCCGAAAAGACGGAGGTCGAGTTCGACGCCGATTACGCCCTCAAATACGCCAACGTCGTCAAGGCGATCACGGCCGTGTCGGGGAAGGTGGAGAACGGCCAGGTGGTGGAGTTGATCCGGAAGATCAAGTTCACGCCGCCGAAGAAGGGCTGACGTCGGGTGTCGCCCCGATGCACTTTGCGGGTGGTGAGATCTGTGGGTGGTCCTTCTGCCGAAGCGGCGACAAGCCCCGGGGTGGTGGTTCACCCACGCGGGTGGAAGCGGCCGTGGATCCCCTTGAGCCGGCCGGCGTCGACATGCGTGTAGCGCTGCGTGGTGGCGATGCTCGCGTGGCCGAGCATCTCCTGGACATGACGCAGATCGACTCCTCCGGCGACGAGATGGGTCGCGAAGCTGTGGCGGAGGGTGTGGGGGCCGATATCGGGGGGAACACCCGCCTTCCGGGCATGGTCGGTGACGATCTCCCAGATTCGCATCCGTGACAGCCGGTTGCCGCGCGACGAGAGCAGCGCCCACGGCGGGATTCCCTCGGGCTTGGTGGCATAGGTGCCGCGGTGGCCATTGATCCAGGTGCGGACGGCGTGCACCGCCCGAGCGCCGAGCGGCACAACGCGTTCTTTGTTCCCTTTGCCGTGACAGGTGCAGAAGCATTCGGCGAGATGGATGTCGGTGATCTTCAGCGACGAAATCTCCGAAGCCCGGCAGCCGGTGGCGTAGAGCAGCTCGAGGAGAGCTTTGTCCCGCTGGCCCGTCGGAGACCTGCCGTCGGGGCTGGCGAGGAGGCGATCGACCTGCTCGGGCGACATGGCACCGGGCATGGTGTCGTCGCGGCGCGAGGCGGCGAGGAGTTCGGCCGGGCTCTCTTGAACGGTCCCTTCGAGCTGGAGGAAGGCAAAGAAGACCCGCAGGGTCGCCGCCTGCCGGGCCACGCTCGCCCGGGCCAGCCCCTTCTTCGAGAGATAGCCGAGGTAGTCGCCGAGATCGCGGATCGAGATCGCAGCGGCGTTTCGCCCCCCGAGCCAGGCGCTGAAATCGCGGAGATCGCGGGCGTAAGCCTGGAGCGTGTTGTCGGCGAGGCCGCGCTCGTGGCGCACGTAGGTCAGGAATCGCTCCACGAAGAGGGCGTTCGAGGCCGGGCCAGTCTCCACGGCGGGGCTGACATCGAGGATCACGCGCCGTCCGCGCTGGCGCTTCACAATCACCGGCAGCGGGCCCGGCAACTGGGGGAGTGCCGTCGGCTCGGGGCGGCCCGGGGGTACTGACTTCGGCGGGCCTGCGGCGCGGCGGGGCATGGATCGACCTCCATCCCTCTGTTCGGCAGGCCGGGCCGACGGAATGAGCCCGTTCCCCCCGGAGGCCGGTCCGCGCGGCCGGCACAATCGTCATGACCGCTCAGCCTGGGGCGGTGGCGCGGCCGAGCCCGGGGAAACCGCGGAGCGTTAGTCGCGGTCGTAGCCGAGGTTCGGGGCCAGCCAACGCTCCATCTCTGCTACCGTCATCCCCTTGCGACCGGCGTAGTCCTCGACCTGCTCCTTCGTGATCCGGTCAACCGCAAAATAGCGGGCCTCCGGATGGGCGAAGTAAAGGCCGCTGACGCTTGCCGCCGGCATCATCGCAAAGCTCTCGGTGAGCTCCATGCCGGCTGCCTCCCTGGCCCCGAGCCAATCAAACAGAGCGAGCTTCTCGGTATGGTCCGGGCAGGCGGGGTATCCGGGCGCCGGGCGGATGCCGCGGTACTTCTCCTCGAAGAGATCCTCGGTGGTGAGCCCCTCGGACCGGCCGAAGCCCCATTCGCGGCGGACTTTTGCATGGAGCCACTCGGCGGCCGCCTCGGCGAAGCGGTCGGCAATCGCCTTGACGAGGATCGACGAATAGTCGTCTTGGGCCTTGTCGAAGCCGGCGCAAAGGGCTTCGCACCCGTGACCGGCGGTGCAAGCGAAGGCGCCGAGGTAGTCGTTGCGACCGCTCCCGACCGGGGCGATGAAGTCGGCGAGGGCATGGAAGGTGTCCTGCCCCTTCCGCTCCCACTGCTGCCGGAGGGTGTGGACGCGGCCGAACTCCTTCGTTCGCGACTCGTCGGTGTAGAGGAGGATGTCGTCACCCTGGGTATTGGCGGCGAAGAATCCGTACACGCCGCGGGCCTGGAGGCTCCCCTCGGCCACGATGCGATCCATCAATTGGCGGGCATCCTCGTGGAGCCGGCGGGCCTCGGTGCCGACCACGGCGTCATCGAGGATCGCCGGAAACTTCCCCTTCAATTCCCAGGCCTGGAAGAACGGCGACCAATCGATGTAGGGAACGAGCTCCGCCAGGGGGATCGTGTCGAGACGGCTGATTCCCAGGAACGACGGCACGTCGATCGGGGCCGTCGACCAGTCGGTCGTCCAAGGCTTCGCGCGGGCGTCTTCCAGGGGTACGAGCGTCGCCAGTTGCCGTCGCTTGAAGTTTTCCACATCCCGCGTTTGGGCGGCGCGATTGTCCCGCGCGAATCCCTCCCGGCTGACAGGATTGATGAGCTTCTCCACGACACCGGCAGCCCGCGAGGCATCGAGAACGTGGACAATATTACCGGAGTATTTCGGCGCGATCTTCACTGCCGTGTGCCGGGCGGAGGTCGTAGCGCCACCGATGAGGATCGGCACGGTGAGCCCCTCGCGCTCGAACTCCTCGGCCACGTGGACCATCTCCTCGAGGCTCGGCGTGATCAGACCGGAGAGGCCGACGATATCGACCTTCTCAGCCCGGGCCGTCTCCAGGATCTTCGCCGCCGAGATCATCACCCCGAGGTCGAGCACCTCGTAGCCGTTGCAGCCGAGGACCACGCCGACGATGTTCTTACCGATGTCGTGAACGTCGCCGCGCACCGTGGCCATCAGCACCCGGCCGCGGGAGGTCTGTTCCTGCCCCTGCTTCTCCGCCTCCATGAACGGCTTGAGGTATTCGACCGCCCGCTTCATGACCCGCGCGCTCTTCACGACCTGCGGGAGGAACATCTTCCCCTGGCCAAACAGATCGCCGACGACCTGCATGCCGCTCATCAGCGGCCCCTCGATGATCTCGAGGCTCGCCGCATACTTCCCCCGTGCCTCCTCAACGTCGGCCTCGACGTGGTCGGCGATTCCCTTCAAAAGCGCATGCTGGAGCCGCGCCTCGACGTCGAGGTCGCGCCACGAATCGGCCTTCGCGACGTCGCCGGGGTCACGGTGTTTGACCCGCTCGGCGAATTCGATGAGCCGGTCGGTGGCGTCTGGACGGCGGTCGAAGAGGACATCCTCGATCCGCTCGAGGAGCAGTGGATCGATCTCCTGGTAGACGGCCAGTTGCCCCGCATTGACGATCCCCATCTCCATCCCGGCACGGATGGCGTGGTAGAGGAAGGCGGCGTGCATCGCCTCGCGGACGGCGTCGTTGCCACGGAACGAGAAGGAGATGTTGCTCACCCCTCCTGACACCTTCACCAGCGGCATCGCCTCCTTGATCCGCCGGGTCGCCTCGATAAAGTTGATGGCGTAGCGGTTGTGCTCCTCGATGCCGGTCGCGACGGTGAGGATGTTGGGGTCGAAGATGATATCCTGCGCCGCGAATCCGGCTTGCTCGGTGAGGAGCCGATAGGCGCGCTGACAGATCGCCACCTTGCGGTCGGCATCGGCCGCCTGCCCCTCCTCATCGAAGGCCATGACGACGACAGCGGCACCGTAGCGACGGACCGTCCTCGCCTTGCGGAGGAAATCCTCCTCCCCCTCCTTGAGGCTGATGGAGTTGACGATCCCCTTCCCCTGGAGGCACTTGAGGCCGGCCTCGAGCACCCGCCAGTCGGAGCTATCGATCATCACCGGGACACGGGCGACCTCCGGCTCGCTCGAGAGGAGCGTGAGGAACTTCGTCATCACCGTCGGGCCGTCGAGCATCCCCTCGTCGACGTTGATGTCGATGATGTTAGCGCCGTTCTCGACCTGCTGGCGGGCGACGCTGACGGCCTCCTCGTAGCGCTCCTCGCGGATCAGCCTGGCAAAGGCCTTCGAGCCTGTGACGTTCGTCCGTTCGCCGATGATCGTGAAGCTGCTCTCGGGGCGGATCTCGAGCATCTCGAGCCCCGAGTAGCGGGAGCGATCCGAGTCTGCCGGGGGAACCCGCGGCGGGTGTTTGGCGACCGCCTCGGCGATCGCCTTGATGTGGGCCGGCGTCGTCCCACAGCAGCCGCCGATGATGTTGAGCCATCCCTCCCGGGCAAAATCGCCGAGCACCCGGGCCATCGAGGCGGGGGTCTCGTCAAAGCCGCCGAGGGCGTTGGGGAGCCCGGCGTTGGGGTAGCAGCTGACCGGGATCGGAGCGATCCGGCAGAGATCTGCCAGGTGCGTGCGGAGCTTCTCGGCACCGAGGGCGCAATTGATCCCGACGCTGACCAGATCGGCGTGGGAGAGGCTCTTCCAGCAGGCTTCGACCGTCTGGGCGGAGAGCGTTCGCCCCCCTTCGAAGACGGTGAACGACGCCATCACCGGAAGTCGAATCCCAGTCGAACGGAAGGTCTCCTCGATGGCGAAAAGGCAGGCTTTCAGAACGAGGGTGTCGAAGGCCGTCTCGGCGAGGATGACGTCGACGTCCCCCTCGAGGAGCGCCTCGACCTGCGCGCGGTAGTTGGCCACCATCTGGTCGAAGGTGACGTCGCGGTGGCCGGGGTCGTTGACGTTGCCGGCGATCGAAAGCTGTTTGTTCGTCGGTCCGATCGAGCCGGCCACGAACCGGGGACGGTCGGGGGTCTTGGCAGTGGCGGCGTCGGCGGCGTCGCGCGCGAGTTTGGCCGCGGCGAGGTTCAGCTCGCGGACCCGGTCTTCGAGGCCGAAGTCGGCCAGGGCCAAGGCGGTGGCGCCGAAGGTGTTGGTCTCGACGATGTCGGCCCCGGCCTCCAGATAGGCCGCGTGGATCCCCCGGATCGCGTCCCCCTGCGTGAGAACGAGGATGTCGATGCAGTTCTTCAGATCCTTTGGGTGGTCGCGGAAAGCCTCGCCCCGGAAGCCGTTCTCGTCGAGCCCGAGGGCGTGGACCATGGTTCCCATAGCGCCGTCGAGGACGGCAATGCGGGTGGCGAGGAGCTCGCTGAAGGCCTTTTGGCGAACGTCACGGGGAAGCGTGGTCATGGTGGGGCCGGCGAACGGGAGCCGCCGGGGCTGGGTTTCAGGGAGTGGGTGCGTGGAGAGGACGAATCATGATAGGCGACTGGGGGGGGCGGGCATACTGCGACACTCGGAGCGGCGGCGGGAAACAATTGGGGCCCTTCTTGCCCGGGAAACTGGGGTGGCGAGGGGGAATGGCGGTCCCCCCCGGCTCCCCCTCAAGCGCCGCGCGTTGCGGGGCCGATGGACCGGGAAGGGCTCGGTGGTCGGCAGGCTCCGGCCGTCCGGGTCAGTGCGTCGGACGATGCGGTCTGTCGTTCACGCTCTGGGAGGGAACACGCTCGGGATGGTGGTGATCGCCAGGTTTCCCAGACTCGATAAACCCTTGGCGGCGGGGTGGCCGGAGGTGCCGGTGTTCCCCGGCGAAGCGTCGGTCATCGTCCCGGTGATTGCCGTCGCTGACGTCGCGGGCCAGCCCGGTGTGGGCTTCAGGGAACGCCCCCGCCGTCCCCGCGCTCCCTTCCCGGTGGTGTCGACGCTCGTGCTCTTGGTGCTCGCTAGTGGTCTCTGGGCGGCAGTGTGGCGCGACGAACAACGGCGCTCCGCGGACGAACGGCCTCGCGGACCTGAAGCGATCGCCATGGAACCGGATGTGGGGACGGGGATGGTCCGATGACCCTCGACTGGCTCGACCGAGCGTTCCTCTCCCGGCCGCCGCGCTCAGCGAAGGTGGCGGCCCAGCCACAGCCTGCGGAGTCAACGTTCATCAGGTTGACCACACCCCCGTCCACCCAGCCGTCGGCGGAATCCTTCGCTGCCGAGCGCTCCGTCGTCGCTCGCCTCCTCGAGGGGGTGCCGAAGGAATGGGACAGCCTCGCGGAGGCGATTGAATCGGCGGCCCGAGACGGCCGGAGGGTCGTCGCCTTCACCGGTGGGGAACGGCGCGAGGGGCGCTCGACCGTCGTCGACGGCGTGGCCGAGGTCCTGCGGCGCCGTGGCCGGTCGGTGGCGATTCACGCCCTTGCCCCCCTTCTTCTGCCGTTCGACGAGGCGGAGGCGGCCCGTGCGGTCGAGATCGTGCTGGTCGATGCCGGGCCATGGTTCACGACCGGTCCGGTGCGCCGTCGGACCGTCGAGCGTGCGGCGCTGGGATGTGATGCGGCGGTGCTCGTTCGCCGCGCCGCTGCCCCCCCCTGCCCCGCCTGGGCCGATGCCCTAGCCGCGATCGGCCTGACGGTGATCGGCGAGGCGGTGACGTTCGACTCGGCCCTGGCCGCGGGGTGAAGTGATGGTCGTCACCCGGTCGGTGCCGGTGATCCTCACGCCCGCCCAGGAGGCAGCGCTCGGCCGGCTCCGCTTCGCGCTTGAGAAGCCGGCTGGGGTTGTCCTGCTGTGCGGCCCCGCTGGCGTGGGGACGAGCGTCGTCCTCGCTTCGCTGGCTGCCGAGCTCGGGGCCGGCCAACCGGCGGGCCTACCGATCCGCTCCGTCGCGGCGCTGGTGGACGCGATCCAGCGAGACCTGCCGATCGGCGATATTTTTCTCGTCGACGATGCCCATCTGGCCACCCCCGACGATCTCGCCGCCATCGGCACGCGCGGTGGGAGCGACCGGTGCGTCGTCCTGGCGGGGCGTGGGCGCCTGCTGACGCTCGTCGGCCGCGACAGCCGGATCGCCCCCCGCGTCCGGCTGCGGGCGATCGTCCCGCCGCTGACCCTGGCCGATACGCGCCGGATCGTAGAGAGCCGGCTGGGCGACGTCGGGCCCGAGATGGTGCGGACCTGCCACGAGATCACGGCGGGGATCCCGGCGGCGCTGGTGCGCCTCCTCGACCTGGCGACCGTGCCGGCCGGTCGGCGGCTTACGCCCGCCGACATCGAGACAATCCACCGCCGGCTCGATCTGCAGGCGGTGTGAGGGGCATCGCGTCAGCCGCCTTCATTCACCGGCCGCCGCGGTTCGGGCGAGATAGTCGGCGGTCGACCCTGCGGGCACGGAGCCGACCGGCGGAGCGGCCCGGCCGGGGGCGAACGGCGCCGGGTCGAGGTGGGGAGCGTGGCCGGTCATGAGATCGGCGAGGAGGACGGCGCTGCCGGTTGACTGGTGGAGGCCCGCGCGGAAGTGGCCGGCGGATAGGAAGGCGTTGTCGAGGTCGGGAATCGGGCCGATCGACGGATGGCCGTCGGCGTTGCTCGGGCGGAGCCCCGCCCAGGATCGCTCCACGACGCTCCCCGGCAGCTCACCGAGGAGCGACCGGGCGACACCGAGGAGGCGGGTGACGGTGTCGGGGGTCGTGTTCGGATCGAAGCCGACATCTTCGAGTGTCGAGCCGACGAGGAGCCGGCCGTCGGGGCGCTGGACGAGATAGTCGAGGTCGCGGTTGACGATCCGTGTGATCAGCGGACTCGGGAGGCGAAGGAGGACGATCTGCCCCCGGATCGGCCTGGTGTCGAGCGCAAGGCCGAAGGTCCTGGCCAGGCCGCCGGTCCAACTGCCTGCCGCAAGCACCCAGGTGCCGGCGCTGATCTCGCCGGTCGCGGTCACCGCCCGCTCCACCCTCGCGCCCCTGACGACAAACCGGCGGACGTCGGCCTCCTCGATGACCACTCCCCGATTCCGACACGACCTCTCGAGGGCGTCGAGATGGCGTGAGGGGCGAAGCTGCATCTCTTCACGGAGCAGCATTCCCCCGAGGATCTCGCCGGCCTCCGCGCCGCCAGCCAGCGCCGGTTCGCACTCCAACACTGCTTGCGCGTCGAGGAGTTCGGCAGCCGCTCCCCTGCCACGCCACCGTGTCGCGTCAGTCCGGAGTCGCTCGAGGCCTGCGGCCGAGCGGGCCAGATAGAGGCCACCGCTCGAGAGCAGGCCGTTGTCGATGCCGGTCTCGGCCTGGAGATCCTCCGACCAGAGGCGGTGGAGCTTGTCGCTCCAAGCGGTGAGGGCATCGGCGGGCAAGATCCCGGCATGGAGCGGGCTTGGCGGGAAGATCCCGGCCGCCGCCCAGGAGGTGGTTTCGGCGCCGCGGCCGCGCGCGAGGACCCGGACTTTCACCCCGCGGCCGGCGAGTTCCCTGGCGAGGGAGAGACCAATGATCCCGCCACCGACGATGCAGCAGTCGTTCATGGTGCGTGTTGAGGGGAGCGGGTCAGGCGTTGGTGGCGACGGTCGGCGTGTCGGCGATGTTCACCCACACATGCACATGCGGTGCGCCGCGGTAATGCCAGACAAACGACGGCCCTTCGAGACGCCAGTTGTCCCACACGCCGTCGTTGCCGATGTCGGCATCGCGGAAGAACGCCAGGCGGCAGCGATCGAGGCCCCCCTGCGCGGCCAGGCAGGTGCGGGCCTCGGCCCGATCGGTGTCGCGGAACGGCTCGAGCAGGAGACCGAGCACGCGTTCGAGTTCTCCGCGCTGATCGGGCGACATCTCCGCGACCGCCAGGCCGTCGATGCGCGCGTCGCCCCGGAAGCCGACGGCATTCTCCGCCGGAGTCTTCGCCACCAGCGCCGCCTCACGCTGCTTCCCGTCGAGCATTGTGGCGAGTTTGTTGGCGGCAACGGCCTGCGACCAGAAGACGTTTCCCTCGTGGTCGGCCGGCTCGTTGAAGGCGCCGGTGTCGTGGCCGTAGAAGATCGGGCCGGCGAAGGCCACATGCTCTTCGGAGTCGCCGTCGCAGCGGAGCGTCATGTGGCGGCCGGTGAGGAGAAACTGAAATTTTCCGCTTCCCGGCTCCCCGAGCATGGCGATCGACTGGGAGTGGCCGAAACCGCCGCAGTCGTCCTCCATCTGCTTGTCGAAGCGGGCGTGCCACTGCGGATGGATGAGTTGCTCAAAGATCTCCCGGGCGAGCCCCTTTTGCTCCTGGGTGTAGAAGCCGCTCTTCAATTCGGGCTCGGTGGCATTCCAGTTGTTGCCGACGCGCGACCGCAAGAGGCCGAACTTCGGGTGGATGTAGTCCCAGTCGAAGCAGACTTTCTCCCGCTGGCTCGGCGAGAGCGAGGCATGGAGGGCCTGGGCAAGCGTCTCGGCGGTGCTCGCCGCCGACGGCTCGGCGGCGCGGAGGAGCGTCGGGCCGGCGAGGAGGCCGGCACCCCCGAGGAGCGACGGGGCTGCGACGAGTCTGCCGGACGTGGCGAGGAAACCGCGGCGGCTGATCGAACGGCGGAGGGGATGGCGTGGCATCGGCTGGGCTCCTTCGAGTTCACTGGCTTCGGCACCGACGCCGATCCTGAAAAGACTACGCTTTCGTGCCGCGCCGCACCAACGTCGCCGGAGGCTTGCGCCGTGGTTTGGCCGTCTGGCCTCGCCGTGTCGGGCTCCGGGGGCGGGGCTGGCAGGTGGCACAGAAAAACGTCGAACGCTGGGCCTGGACGATCCTTTGAATCGCTCCGCCGCAGGTCTTGCAGGGGGTGCCGGCGCGCCCGTAGACGCAGTGGAGCATCTGGAATCCCCCCTTGCGGTTGTCGGCGGTGCGATAGAGCTCGTCGCCGATGCTCGAGCCCTCGTGGGCCACGGCGCTGGCGAGAATCTCCCGCGCGGCCCGCGCGACGGCCTCCCACGCCGCGGCGGAGAGTCGGTCGCAGGGGGTGCGCGGGTCGATCGCGGCCCGGTGGAGAATCTCGGCGGCGTAGATGTTGCCGATGCCGGCCACCGCTTTCTGGTCGAGCAGTGCGACCTTCACCCCCCGTTTTGATCCCCCCAGCCGTTCCGCCAGATCGTCGCCGGTAACAACGAGCCCGTCGGGGCCGAGCTTGGCAGCACCGCAGGCCCGATCGAGCCCTTTCGCATCGAGCAGCCGGATCGTCCCCAGGCCGCGCTGATCCCAAAAGAGGAGCTGGTGGCGTGGGCTCGCGGATGAGCCTTTCCCCGTGTCGAGCTCGAGCTCCATGCGCACGTGCTGCGGCGTCGGCGGCTCGGCCACGAGCAGGAGCCCGGTCATTCTCGGCTCGATGACGAGCCAGTGCGGGGTTGACTCCTCCCCGCCGACTTCGATCGCCACCCGCTTGCCGAAGCGAGCGACCGACACGATTCGATGGCCGGCGAGCCGCGCCGCGATCTCGGTAGGGTCTGGAGCAATGGCCAGCGGACGGCAGGGGCCCTGGGGGAAGCGGGCGGCGACGATCCGGGCCCCGCAAAGCCCCGCGATGCCGCGGGCCATCGTCTCGACTTCGGGGAGTTCGGGCACGGGAAGCTCCTCGCGGCGGGCCTGCCGCAACACACCTGCGGCGGTGGATGGTAGCACCTGCCGGTGCGGCTACAATTGGAAGCTTGCGTTGCCAGCGGCCCGTCGGGCGATGCCGCTGGATCGTTTCCGCTGCCCTGCGTCTCCCGGAGCCTCCGCCGATGCCTTCCCCGCTCTCCCCCCCGCTCCCTGCCGGTGGCATCTCGCAGGTTCCCGACGCCCATGGCCGTTTCGGCCGGTTCGGTGGCCGCTATGTCCCCGAGACGCTCTCGGCCGCGCTCGATCAGCTCCAGGCCGCCTACGACGAGTCCCGGGCCGATCCAAGCTTTCAGGCCGAGCTCGACCAGCTTCTCGTTGCCTTCGTCGGCCGCCCTCTCCCCCTCCTCTTCGCCAAGCGGCTCACCGAATACGCCGGCGGGGCCCAGATTTGGTTCAAGCGGGAGGATTTGAGCCACACCGGCGCTCACAAGATCAACAACACGCTCGGGCAGGGATTGCTGGCGATGCGGATGGGCAAGAAGCGGATCATCGCCGAAACTGGCGCCGGCCAGCATGGCGTGGCCACCGCCACGGCCTGCGCCCGCTTCGGCCTCGACTGCGTCGTCTACATGGGCGCGGAGGACGTTCGTCGGCAGGAGCCGAATGTCCGCAGCATGCGGATGATGGGGGCGGAGGTCCGGCCGGTGGAGAGCGGCTCCCGCACCCTCCGCGACGCGATCAACGAGGCGATGCGCGACTGGATGGGCTCGGTGGAGACGACCCACTACATCATCGGCTCGGTCGTCGGGCCCCACCCTTTCCCGCGGATCACCCGCGATTTCCAGTCGGTGATCGGCCAGGAAACTCTTCGCTTCTGTCAGCAAGAGCTCGGTCGCGATCCCGACTGCGTCGTCGCCTGTGTCGGTGGCGGCAGCAACGCCGCCGGAATGTTTTATCCCCTGGTCGAGCACAAGGGGATTCGCCTCGTTGGCGTCGAGGCCGGCGGCAGGTCACCCAAGCCCGGCGACCATGCCGCCAGTCTCTCTTACGGGAACGCCGGCATCCTCCATGGGAGCCTCTCCTATGTGCTCCAGGATCCCGACGGTCAGACGGCCGACGTCCATTCGGTGTCAGCGGGGCTCGACTATCCCGGCGTCGGCCCCGAGCATGCCTGGTGGCACGACACGAAGCGCGTCGAATACACGAGCGTCACCGATGCCGAGGCGCTCGACGCCTTCGATCTGGTGGCCCGGCGTGAGGGGATCCTCCCCGCGCTCGAGACATCGCATGCCCTCGCCTGGGCGGTGAAGGAGGCAGCCCGCCGGCCGAAGGAGGAAGTCATCGTTGTTTGCCTCTCCGGCCGCGGCGACAAGGACTCCGCGGAGATCGCCCGGCTGCGATCCATCGAGAATGGAGGGGCCCACGCATGACCAGCCACCACGCCCCAAAAAGCCAGGTCTCGAAGCCATTGTCCGAGACGTTTGCGGCCCTCGCCAAGGACGGCCGCAAGGCCCTCGCCCCGTTCGTGACCGCCGGCGACCCTGATCTCGACACCACGCTCGCTGTTCTCGAAGCGCTCGACCGGGCGGGGGCTGCCATCTGCGAACTGGGGGTGCCCTACAGCGATCCGATCGCCGACGGGCCGGTCATCCAGGCCTCCTACACGCGGGCCCTCGCCGCGGGATTCACGCTCGAAAAGTTTTTCGCGATGGTGCGAAAGGCGACGGGCCGGGTGAAGATGCCGATCCTGGCGATGGTGAGCTATTCGATCATTTACCGGCGCGGGATCGACCGCTTCGTCGACGACGCCGCGGCAGCGGGGCTGGTGGGGCTTGTCGTCCCCGATCTGCCCCTCGAGGAATCGGACGTTCTCGATGCCACCTGTAAGGGGGCAAATCTGGCGCTGGTGCGCCTCGTGACGCCGACGACGCCGCCGGAGCGCGCCGCCGAGATCGCCCGTCGTTCCACCGGCTTCCTCTACTGCGTGAGTGTCGCCGGCGTGACGGGGGCCCGCACCGATCTCCCCGCGGGGCTTGTCGAACGGGTGACGTGGCTGCGGACGAAGACCGACGTGCCGGTGCTCGTCGGCTTTGGCGTCAGCACGCCGGAGCAAGTCAAGCTCCTCTCGAGCGTGGCCGACGGCACGATCGTCGGCTCGGCGCTGGTCCGCCGTGTTGGGGAGCTCGCGGCGGAGGGCCCGGAAGGAGTCGCCAAGGGGGTGGAGCGCTACATTGCCGACCTCGTGAACGCGGCGCGGTAACGGCCGCGGGGCTTCTGCGCCCGATCAGGATGCCCGGATCCGCCCAGGCGAGTAGATCTCGAAGACCACGAGAAGTGCTTCGATGGGGGTGGTCATGGCGGGGAAGGTGTCAAGAGCGTGGTAGGGCATTCCACACCCAACGTGGCCGGCACGGGGCTCATTTCACCGCATCAGCTGAAGGGCGTTGGCCGTCTGCAGCTTCCGCTCCTTGCCTATTGCCGAACGGAATTTTGATCGGCGGGCATCCGTTGAACTTGACGATCCACGGATGGCTTCCGCTCCCCTGCCTGCGTGTGGCGAACTCGAATCCCCCGAAGCTCGCGGGGGATTGCGTCTGTGCCGGCCACCGCCGGATCGCTGCGGCGATCACGGAAAACGGCACATCGGTGAGCTCGTACACCGACCACGACTCTCCGTGGGTGGTGATCACCCGGCTCGGTGTGGCGGTGGGCGCCGGGGAGTCGCTGTTGACGGCGTCGGTCGCCATGGCGGCGTCTGGGGATTCGGTCGAATAGTAGTTCTGCGCGCGGTCGCCAGCCGTCGGGGCCGCGTCGGCAACGACACCCGCAGCGGAGAGCTTCGTGATCCGGTAGCCATTGATGGCGTAGAGGAGGAGTCCGCAGGCAGCCGTGAAGACGACCGTGAATGGGGTCGTCATGTTGGCCGGGGACTCGAACTGCTTGATCACGTGCCCAGAGGCATCCCGGTCGGTGTCGATGCGGATCGGGGGATAGCAGACCACGGCGATGGCACCCACGCCGAGCATGAGGGCGAGGATGGAGGAGACGAAGCGCAGCCAGCGGTTGATCATGGGAGCATGGCGTCGGGAGACGCACTCAGGTGGGAATGGTGGGCGGCTGGATGACGCGGACGACCTTCGAGCCAGCGATGTAGTCATGCAGGCAGCGGCGTTGCTTTCCGAAGATGAACAGCGCATCGACCAGCGACACGAGGTTGATCAGGATGTCGTCGACTTGGCCGGGAATGAGAGCTGCGATCACGACCAGTGGAATCAGCCACAGTGAGCGATAGACAAACACCCTGACGAAGGGGAGACGGGAGCCGGTTTGGGCGTCGACAATGCGGATCTTGTTGAGCATCTTGCCGACGGTCTGGCCGCGATTGGCCAGCAGATATCCGTTCACCGCCAGCATGGCGACGGCTCCGAGCGCCGACATGGCCACGTGCTCGGCGAACCCGACTTGCTGGACCGCGGCCCGGGTGTAGAACCCGGTGGCATAGCCGATCGGCAAGACGATCGCCATGACGAGGAGTCCGTCCACGAACGACGCGACAAAGCGCGTGCCACGGTCCGCCAGGACATCGCCTCCGGCATCCGTCATGCCTGGGTTGTCGTCATTCGACATCGGCGCCGCGTAGGGGTTTAGCGACATGGCAGAATCCAGGGTTTTGGGGAGAAGGAAATCGGCTGGTGAGCGCGTCCGGGGCGCTGTGGTCGCGGGCCTTCGTTGGCTGATGATCAGACGCTCAGAGACACAGAAAACGACTTGGGTTACGGCCTGTTCGCGTCAGGAAGTGCGCCCTCTGCCACGAGCCCTCACGCCGGAGGATGTCAGCTCGAGGATCAACCGTGGGGCCCTTGCGGAACACCCGGTGCATTGCGAATGACAAACGCGGTTGTCGATCCACAAGACGGACACGCGACCAGTTCGAATTGCGGACGAGGCGGCCCTGGGAAGACCATTCCCGCGGCGAGGAACGAACAGGGCATCAGAATCGCAAGCCCGACCGCGACGAGCGGGGTCACCAGATCGCCGCCGCCGGCCGCGGCGACGGCCCATGAGACGAGGAACAGGGTGACGGTTCCAACGCAAAACAACAGGCATCCGAGCACGAAGACGTTGATCGCTCTCACCATCGCGTCCTCCTTCCGAAAGGTCGTTCGGTGTACCGAGAAGTCGATTCAGGACCCCATGTTTAATTCTAAGCACGGGGCATGGTGGTTGCCACGCGAGGCCCTGATGCGACTCCGCGGGAAAAGGGGCCGATCGGTTGTTCTGCACGTCGCCGCGGCGCTTCGGTCGGTCCCGGCGACGAGCCGCTGGGGCTATCGGTGGCCGAGGCGCTGCCGTTGGGGTGCCGACAATGGCACCCGGACGATCCGGTTGCGATCCCACGACGCGCTCGAGGCTGCGCCGGCGAAGAGCGTGACGCTCTCGGGCTCGACAAGGAGAAACGGCGTGACGTGGCCGA